>NZ_JZWV01000336.1 GCF_000966975.1 Streptomyces katrae
GTGCGGGGCCAGGGCGACGGTCAGGGCGGCCGCGCCGACCGCGCACAGCACCCCGAGCGGCCGGCCCAGCCGGGAGGCCTCCTCCTGCAGGGTCCGTCCGGCCAGCAGCCGCAGCGCGCCCGGACGCACGGCCTGGACCAGGGTGCCGCAGGCGTAGGCCAGGCCGGGCCCGGCCAGGGCGAGGCCGACGGCGATCAGGGCCCCGGCCGCCGGTAGCGCGGGGCCGTCGGGGCGGGCGTACGCCAGGAGGCCGAGCCCGCACGCGGTGAGCGCGACCCCCCAGGGCACGCCCGTCTGGGGGGCCAGTCCGGAGTGCGGGGGCCTGGGGCGCAGGGCGAGGGCCGTCGCGGCGGAGGCCGTCAGCGGGAGCAGGGCCAGCAGGGTGAGGGCGGCGGCCACCGGCAGCGGCCGGCCGGCGTGGAGCAGCCGGGCTCCGGCCCCGTCGAAGGGCAGCCCCGCGAGTTCGCCGCGCAGGTGGAGGAAGGCGGCGAGGGCGAGGACGCTGCCGAGGGTGCAGGCGACGGCGGTGGAGACGGCCGCGGCCAGGGCGAGGCGTACGGGTCCCAGCCCGACGGCGTCGAGCCCCTCGCGGGGCCGGGTCGCCGGGTCGGTACGGGCCACGGCGACGGCGAACTGGACGGTGGCGGCGACCGGGACCAGCGCCCACAGCAGCCGCGGGAACGATCCGGTGGGCCGGGCCTCGGCGTCCGCGAGGACGTACAGCAGGAGCAGGCCGCTGCCGGCGCAGGCGGCCGCGACCAGCAGTCTGCGCAGCTGGACGAGGGGCCGGGAGCCGCGGACTAGGCGGAGAGAGAGCACGCGGCCTGGTCCTCCGTGGTCCCGGGGGAGACGACGGCCGCGGCGTCGGCCGGGCGGCCGTCGAGCAGGGCCAGGTCCCGGTCGGCGGCGGCCGCGGTCTCCTCGTCGTGGGTGGCGAGGACCACCGTGATGGCGTGCGAGCGGGCGGCCGTGGTGAGCGTACGGAGCAGCAGCGCGCGCTCGGCGCGGTGCAGCGGGGCCGTGGGCTCGTCGGCGAAGAGCACGGCGGGCTCCCCGGCCAGTGCGCGGGCGAGCGCGACCCGCTGGGATTCGGCACGGTTCAGTGCGCCGGGGCGC
The DNA here is from genome assembly GCF_000966975.1 of Streptomyces katrae. Classification (GTDB taxonomy): domain Bacteria; phylum Actinomycetota; class Actinomycetes; order Streptomycetales; family Streptomycetaceae; genus Streptomyces; species Streptomyces katrae. The sequence goes on from NZ_JZWV01000336.1 coordinate 1,117, forward strand.
TTGCCGGCGAAGCCGCCGATGTCCAGGCGCTCGAGCCATTCGTGGGCGGCGGCCCGGGCGGCGCGGTGCGGCGCGCCGGTGAGCAGCAGGGGCAGGGCGGCGTTCTCCCAGACCTTCAGCTCGGGCAACAGCTGCGGCTCGGGCCCGATCCAGGCGAACCGGGCGCGGAACAGCCGTTCGCGGGCCAGGGCCCCGAGGGTGTGGACGGCGATCCCGTCGAACCGGACCTCGCCCTGGTCGGGCACCAGCCGGCCGGCCAGGCAGCGCAGCAGGGTGGTCTTCCCACTGCCGCGGGGGCCGGTCACGGCGAGGATCTCGCCCTGCCGGACCGCGGCGCCGACGCCGATCAGACCTGGGGATCCCGAGTGGGAGTAGTGAAGGGACCGCGCCCAGAGGACGTCGTCGTCTGGCGGGGCACTGTCCGGTGGAGCCACCATGGCGTACACCTCCGTCCGGGGGAACGAAGCGGAGCCGCTTCGGTCACTGGCCCGCACGGAGATGTAAAGAGATGAACCGCCCGGTTGGCGACAGCACACGGCCCGGACCACCGTGTTCTCACTCGAACAGGGGATCCGGGCCGTGCGGTTCGGACTATTTTCTGTTGTTTACAGCTTGGTCCAGGCCTCGGTGAGCACGTTGCGCAGGATGCCCTCGATCTCGTCGAAGGTGCCCTGGTCGGCGATCAGCGGCGGGGCCAGCTGGATGACCGGGTCGCCGCGGTCGTCGGCCCGGCAGTACAGGCCGTTGTCGAAGAGCGCCTTGGAGAGGAAGCCGTAGAGCACGCGCTCGGTCTCCTCGTCCGTGAAGGACTCCTTGGTGACCTTGTCCTTGACGAGCTCGATGCCGTAGAAGAAGCCATTGCCGCGGACGTCGCCGACGATCGGGAGGTCGTGCAGCTTCTGCAGGGTGCTGAAGAAGTTGCCCTCCTGGTCCAGCACGTGCTGGTTCAGGCCTTCCTTGTCGAAGATGTCGAGGTTGGCCAGTGCCACCGCGGAGGACACCGGGTGTCCGCCGAAGGTGTAGCCGTGCAGGAAGGTGTTCTCACCCTTGTAGAACGGCTCCGCGATGCGGTCGGAGACGATGCAGGCGCCGATCGGGGAGTAGCCCGAGGTCATGCCCTTGGCGCAGGTGATCATGTCCGGCACGTAGCCGAACTTGTCACACGCGAACATCGTGCCGAGGCGGCCGAAGGCGCAGATCGTCTCGTCGGAGACGAGCAGCACGTCGTAGGTGTCGCAGATCTCGCGCACGCGCTGGAAGTAGCCGGGCGGGGGCGGGAAGCAGCCGCCGGCGTTCTGGACGGGCTCGAGGAAGACGGCCGCGACGGTGTCGGGGCCCTCGAAGAGGATCTGCTGCTCGATCTGGTCGGCGGCCCAGCGGCCGAAGGCCTCGGGGTCGTCGCCGTGGATCGGGGCGCGGTAGATGTTGGTGTTCGGCACCTTGTGCGCGCCGGGGACCAGCGGCTCGAAGGGGGCCTTCAGGGCCGGCAGACCGGTGATGGACAGGGCGCCCTGCGGGGTTCCGTGGTAGGCGACCGCACGCGAGATGACCTTGTACTTGGTGTGCTTGCCCTGCAGCTTGTAGTACTGCTTGGCGAGCTTCCAGGCCGTCTCGACGGCCTCGCCGCCACCGGTGGTGAAGAAGACCTTGTTCAGGTCTCCCGGGGCGTAGTCGGCGAGGCGCTCGGCGAGCTCGACGGCCTTGGGGTGCGCGTACGACCACACGGGGAAGAACGCGAGCTCCTGGGCCTGCTTGTAGGCGACCTCGGCCAGCTCCTTGCGGCCGTGACCGGCGTTGACCACGAACAGTCCGGCGAGACCGTCCAGGTAGCGCTTGCCCTTGTCGTCGAAGATGTAGGTGCCCTCACCCCGCACGATGGTGGGGACGGGCGCGTTCTCGTACGACGACATGCGGGTGAAGTGCATCCACAGGTGGTCGTACGCGGTTTTGGAGAGGTCCTGGCTCACGGGCTATCGAGTTCCCCACATGTAGGTCTGCTTCTTGAGCTTCAGGTAAACGAAGCTCTCGGTTGATCGCACGCCGGGGAGCGTGCGGATCTTCTTGTTGATCGTTTCGAGCAGGTGGTCGTCGTCCTCGCAGACGATTTCCACCATCAGGTCGAACGACCCGGCGGTCATCACGACGTATTCGCACTCGGCCATGGCGGTCAGGGCGTCGGCCACCGGGTCGAGGTCACCCTCGACGTTGATGCCGACCATGGCCTGGCGCCGCAGACCCACGGTGAGCGGGTCCGTGACGGCGACGATCTGCATGACGCCCTGGTCGAGCAGCTTCTGTACGCGCTGGCGCACGGCCGCTTCGGAGAGGCCCACGGCCTTGCCGATCGACGCGTAGGGGCGCCGGCCGTCTTCCTGCAGTTGCTCGATGATCGCCAGGGACACAGCATCGACCGAAGGGGACGGTTGTCTGTTCCTGGAATCTGCGCTTCGACTGACCACGACGCCACTGTGCACGAGGAGTCGTCGGTTCCGCAACCCGTAATCGATGAAATCCGTTGTGGATGGTCTTCCAATGCACGGATTTCGTAGTTGGCCGGGTCTGGCTCTGTCGAAAGCGTCGCCCGAGGGGCTACCCTTGGGCTTTGTCTCAATCGTTGGACATGTGATCAGGAGAGTGGCTGTAGTGACCACCGAACTGCGTCGTCTGCGCAACTACATCGGCGGGGAGTTCAAGGACGCCGCCGACGGGCGGACCACCGAGGTGGTCAACCCGGCCACCGGCGAGGTGTACGCGACCGCCCCGCTGTCCGGCCAGGCCGATGTGGACGCCGCCATGGCCGCCGCCGCTGCCGCCTTCCCGGGCTGGCGCGACACCACCCCCTCCGAGCGGCAGAAGGCCCTCCTCAAGATCGCGGACGCCTTCGAGGCGCGCGCGGAGGAGCTGGTCGCCGCCGAGTCGGAGAACACCGGCAAGCCGCTGGGCCTGACGGCCAGCGAGGAGCTGCCGCCGATGGTGGACCAGATCCGCTTCTTCGCGGGCGCCGCGCGCCTGCTCGAGGGCCGCTCGGCCGGCGAGTACATGGACGGGATGACCTCGATCATCCGCCGTGAGCCGGTCGGCGTCTGCGCCCAGGTCGCGCCGTGGAACTACCCGATGATGATGGCCGTGTGGAAGTTCGCCCCGGCGATCGCCGCGGGCAACACCGTCGTCCTCAAGCCCTCCGACACCACCCCGGCCTCCACGGTGCTGATGGCGGAGATCATCGACTCGATCCTGCCCAAGGGCGTCTTCAACGTCGTCTGCGGCGACCGCGAGACCGGCAAGGCCATGGTCGAGCACTCCACCCCGGCGATGGCCTCCATCACCGGCTCGGTGCGCGCGGGCATGCAGGTCGCCGAGAGCGCCTCGAAGGACGTCAAGCGCGTCCACCTGGAGCTCGGCGGCAAGGCCCCCGTCGTGGTCTTCGAGGACGCCGACCTGGCCAAGGCCGTCGAGGACATCGCCGTCGCCGGCTACTTCAACGCGGGCCAGGACTGTACCGCCGCCACCCGCGTGCTCGTGCACGAGTCGATCCACGACGAGTTCGTGGCCGCGCTCGCCAAGGCCGCCGCGGAGACCAAGACCGGTCAGCCGGACGACGAGGACGTGCTCTACGGTCCGCTGAACAACCCCAACCAGCTGGCGCAGGTCGCGGGCTTCATCGAGCGCCTCCCCGCCCACGCCAAGGTCGAGGCGGGCGGCCACCGGGTCGGCGACAAGGGCTTCTTCTACGCCCCCACCGTGGTCTCGGGCCTGAAGCAGGACGACGAGATCATCCAGAACGAGGTCTTCGGCCCCGTCATCACCGTCCAGTCCTTCTCGGACGAGTCCCAGGCCCTGGAGTACGCGAACGGCGTCGAGTTCGCCCTCGCCTCCTCCGTGTGGACCAAGGACCACGGCCGTGCGATGCGCATGTCCAAGAACCTGGACTTCGGCTGCGTGTGGATCAACACCCACATCCCGCTCGTCGCCGAGATGCCGCACGGCGGCTTCAAGAAGTCCGGCTACGGCAAGGACCTCTCCGCCTACGGCTTCGAGGACTACACCCGCATCAAGCACGTGATGACCTCGCTCGACGGCTGAACCGGCCCGGCGGCCCGCTGACCTGCGCGAGAGGACTTCCCGCGCACTGATCACCGCAGGCCACTGAAGGGGCGGGTGGTAGACAAGTTGTCTATTGCCCGCCCCTTTCGCGTTGACCGAGGCTGAGCCCATGCCTGAACTCCCCTTCTCCCGCCGCGCGGTGCTGCGCGGCCTCGGCGCCACGGGCCTGCTGGCCGCCCTCACCGGCTGCGGTGTCCCCGCCGCCTACGTCCCGGAGGACCGCAGGCAGGGCCAGGACCTCTCGGAACGGGAGCGCAGCCTCGCCTTCTCCAACTGGCCGCTGTACATAGACACCGACGACCAGGACGAGGAGAAGCGGCCGACGCTGGACGCCTTCTCGGAGAAGACCGGCATCCAGGTCAGGTACACCGAGGAGATCAACGACAATGACGAGTTCTTCGGCAAGGTCAGCCCGGCCCTGATGAACCACCAGGCCACCGGCCACGACCTGGTGGTGGTAAGCGACTGGATGGCCGCCCGCTTCGTCCACCTGGGCTGGGCCCAGAAGATGGACCGTTCGGCGCAGGCCAACGTGGCGAAGAACCTCGACCCGCAGCTGCGGTCCCCCGCCTTCGACCAGGGCCGGCTGCACACCGTCCCCTGGCAGTCCGGGATCACCGGCATCGCCTACAACCGCAAGGCGCTGGGCCGGGAGATCAGGTCGGTCCAGGACCTGTGGCACCCCGATCTCGCGGGCAAGGTGACCCTCTTCTCCGGTCTCGACGAGTCCTTCGCCCTGCTGATGCAGGGCAACGGCACCGACACCACCCGCTGGACCGAGTCCGACTTCCACCGGATGTGCGACCAGGTCGAGAACATGGTGAAGAAGAAGCACATCCGCCGCTTCACCGGCAACGACTACACCTCCGACCTCGGCAAGGGCGACGTCCTGGCCTGCCAGGCCTACTCCGGCGACGCCATCCAGCTGAAGGCCGACAACCCCGACATCGAGTTCGTGGTCCCCGAGGAAGGGGCCGAGCTGTGGGCGGAGAGCCTGCTCATCCCCAACCTCGCCCGCCACAAGACCAACGCGGAGGCGCTGGTCGACTACTACTACGACCCTGCCGTGGCGGCCGAGCTGGCGGCGGCGGTCAACTACGTCTGCCCGGTCCCCGCCGCCCGCGAGGTCATGGCCGCGTCCCCCGACAGGAAGACCGCCGAACTGGCCGAGAACCCGCTGATCTTCCCCGACGACGCCATGCGCAAGCGCCTGGTCGTGGCCCGCGACATCTCCTCGGCCGAACGCCGCTCCTTCGCCCCGCGCTGGAACTCCATCGTCGGTCTGTGATCACGATCCCGCGACGGGGCTGAACCCCGCTGGTGCTGCGCCGCCTGATCAAGCGGCTGGAGGTCCTGCAGGAGGCCGACGGCGGAGGTTACTTGGCGAAGGCCGCGCCGATGATGCCGTAGGCCACCGCGTTCATGTCCCGGCCCTTGGCGTCGGTGGAGTTCACCGAGTAGACCAGGGTGCGCGACAGGTCGCGGGTGCCGCCTATGACCGTGCTGTAGCCGTACCGGGAGCCCGTCTTGCCGTAGAGCTTCGTGCCGTCCGGGAGGACGAACTCCTTCAGGCCGGCCGTCTGCACCGCGTGCTCGCCGGTCTCGGCGTCCGGTACGTCCGGGACGGTGAACATCTCCTCCAGCTGCGCCTTCGGCACCACCCGGCCGCCGAACAGGGCCACCGTGAACCGCTCCAGGTCCGCCGTCGTGGATATCAGGTCCCCCGCCGCCCAGTTGGACGAGGAGTTCCAGTCGGACACGTCGACCAGGCTGCGGCTGCCGTCGGCGGCCTGCACCGCCTGGTAGCCGTGGTTGTACGGGCCCGGTATGCGGTTCTGGGTGCGGGACGGGAACGAGGTGTGGCGCAGCCCCAGCGGCTTGATGATCCGCTCCCCGACGGCCTTCTCGTACGTCGTCCCCGTCAGCTTCTCGATCAGCACACCCAGCACCGTGTAGTGGATGTTGCTGTACCGCTGCTGCTTCTCGGGCGCGGACTCCGGCCCCTTGGCCACCGCGTTGGCGATCAGCGCGTGCGGGTCGACCAGGTCGAAGCGGTGGGCGTACTCGTCCTCGAAGGCGTCACCGGGGCCGTCGGCGGACCGCAGGCCGCTCGTGTAGTTCAGCAGCTGGCGCACCTTCACCGGCTCGAACCCCGGCAGCAGCCCCGGCAGGTAGTCCTGCACCGGCCGGTCCAGGTCCACCTTGCCCTCGGCGGCCAGCTGGAGCACCACCGCCGCCGTGAAGGTCTTCGTCACCGACCCGGCCCGGAAACGGGCGTCCTCCACCGCCGCGCGCCCGTCGCGGACGTCCGCGACACCCGCGCTGCCCCGCCAGCTGCCGCTCGTGCCGCCCACCCGGACCAGAGCGGCCGTCGCGTCCTTGTTCTGCGGCCCGACCCCGGCGATCGCCTTCCGCAGCGCCGCCGCGTCCGGCGGAGCGGAGAAGACCGGGGACGGGACCGGCGCCGCGACCGGCGTCTGCGACCGCGCCGGGGCGGCCTGGGCGGCGGCCACCGGACCGGCGGCGATGCCCAGGACCAGAGCGGCGGCGACGAGCGTGCGCGTACGTGCCTTCATGACGGTTCCCCCTGTGTGCGACCCGCGGGGCCCGCTGCCCCCCGATGACCTCAATGCTGCAGGTCACAGGGGTATCTGCGGAGCACCATCAGGAGTGGTCTTCAGCAGTACGACAACTCACCGGCGCGGGGGAGCCGCACCGCCGCACCTCACTCTCCAGAGGGAGATACCGCAGCGGGACCCGCCGAGCCCGCCGCGATCAGCCCCGTCTCGTACGCGCAGATCACCGCCTGGATCCGGTCCCGCAGCCCCAGCTTCGCCAGCACGTTCCCCACGTGCGACTTCACCGTGTGCTCGCTCACCACCAGCGCGGCCGCGATCTCCGCGTTCGACAGCCCCCGCCCCAGGTGCAGCAGCGTCTCCCGCTCGCGGGCCGTCAGCACCTCCAGCCGCTCCGCCGACGACTCCGGCAGGGCCGGGGGCCGGGCCGTCGCCGCCGTGTACTCCGAGATCAGCCGCCGCGCCACCGAAGGCGCCAGCAGGGAATCGCCCGCCGCCACCACCCGCACCGCGTGCACCAGGTCGTCGCGCCGCACGTCCTTCAGCAGGAACCCGCTCGCCCCCGCGTGCAGCGCCTCGTAGACGTACTCGTCCGAGTCGAAGGTCGTCAGCATCACCGTCCGGCACGCGCTGCGCCCCGAGATCGCCCGGCAGGCCTCGATCCCGTCCAGCACCGGCATCCGGACGTCCAGCAGCGCCACGTCGGGGGAGAGCCGCTCCACCGCCTCCACGGCCGCCGCCCCGTCCCCCACCTCCGCCACGACCTCGATGTCCTCCTGGACGTCCAGGATCATCGCGAACCCGCTGCGCACCAGCTCCTGGTCGTCGGCCACCACCACACGGATCGTCAACTCCCCACCTCCAGCGGCGAGGTTACAAGCACCGTGAAACCGCGCCCGTCCGGCCCGGGCCCGGTCCACGCCGTCCCGCCGTGCGCCGCCGCCCGCTCGCGGATCCCGATCAGCCCGTGCCCGCCCGCGGCGCCGCCGGCCGGCCCCCGGCCGTCGTCCGTGACCCGTACCGCGAGCTCCCGCGGCCCGTACTCCAGACGTACGGCCACCGCCGCGGCCCCCGCGTGCTTCACCACGTTGGTCAGTGCCTCCTGCACCACCCGGTGCACCGTCGTCTCCAGCGCCGCCGGCAGCTCGCGCACCTCGCCCGTCCGCTCGTACGACACGGCCAGCCCGCTCGCCCGCACCCGGTCCACCAGCGCGGCGAGCGCCCCGATCCCCGGCTGCGGAGCCCGCGGAGCCGCCTCCTGCCCCGGCGCCGTCTCCTGGGTCCGCAGCACGCCCAGCATCGTCCGCAGCTGCGCCATCGCGTCCCGCCCCGTCTCGGCGATCGCCTCGAACGCGGCCTCCGCCCGTTCCGGGGCCCGGCGCACCGCCACGGGCCCGGCCTCCGCCTGCACCACCATGATGCTGACGGCGTGCGAGAGGATGTCGTGCATCTCCCGTGCGATGCGCGCCCGTTCGCGGGCCGCCGCCTGCTCCGCCTCGATCCGGTTCGCCCGCTCCAGCTGCGCCGCCCGGTCCTCCACCGCGGCCGTGTACGCCAGCCGCGTCTCCTGGAGCCGGCCGAGCGCGAACGCCGCAGCGAACACGAACAGCGAGAACAGCAGCTCGCGCGCCGTGCCGGTGTTGAGTCCGACGGACACCGCGATCACCACGACCAGGGCCGCCGCGACGGCCAGCCGCTCCCGCGCCGGCCGCAGCAGCGCGATCGAATAGACGCAGACCAGCCCGGCGTACGGCAGCGGCTGCCCGGGACCGTCCAGCGCCAGCCGGTAGACCGAGCCGGCCACGAGCACCCCCAGCAGCGCCGCCACGGGAGCCCGGCGCCGCCACAGCAGCGGCACGTTCCCCAGCGTGGTCAGCAGGTACGCCGTCCAGGTCGCCGGAGAGTCCGCCGGATCGCGCGGCACCACGAAGGGGATGGTCGACGCCAGCTGCACCAGCAGCGCCAGCCCCAGGTCCTGCCGGCGCGGATCCGCCCGCAGGACCCGTCCGCGTATCCGTTCGCCCAGCCCCCGCGTCACCGCCCGAGCTCGGCCCGTACGGCGGCCAGCGCGTCCAGCCTGTTCGTGGTGACGGCGTCCACCCCGGCCCGCAGCAGGGCGCGCATCGACCGCTTGGTGTCCGCCGTCCAGGCCGACACCAGCAGCCCGTCCCGGTGCAGGGCGTCCGTGAGTTCCCGGCTGACCAGACCGAAGCGGTAGTTCAGCCAGCGCGGCGACACCGCGTCGATCAGCACGCGCCGCGGCGGGGACAGCGTGGTCCAGGTCAGCGCGATCTCCGCGTCCGGGTCGGCGGCGCGGACCGCCAGCATGGTGTTCGGCCCCGCGCAGTAGTACGTACGGTCGCGGGCGCCGCACTCGCGCACCAGGTCGACGACG
>NZ_JZWV01000337.1 GCF_000966975.1 Streptomyces katrae
GTGTTCGGCCCCGCGCAGTAGTACGTACGGTCGCGGGCGCCGCACTCGCGCACCAGGTCGACGACGGTCCGCACGGCCTCGGGCGTGGCCCCCGGCAGGTCGAGCATCAGCCGGCCGGCCCCGGCCGCCATCAGCGCCTCGCGCAGCGTGGGGATCCCGCCCCCGGCGAGCTCCTCCAGCTGCGGGGCCGTGACGGCGTCGAGCCGCACGTCGTGGCCCCACAGCCGCTCCAGCGTCTCGTCGTGCAGCAGGACCGGCACTCCGTCGCGGGTCAGCCGCACGTCCACCTCCACCGCGTCGGCCCCGCGCGCGAACGCGGAGCCGATGGAGGCGAGGGTGTTCTCACGGACTCGGTAGGGATCGCCGCGGTGACCGACGGCAGTCAGGGTGCTCATGCCCCCATTCTCGGGGGCCGGAGCGATCAAGGGGAGTCAGCGGCCCAGCCATTCGGCGGTGTACGCGTCGATCTCCGCGGTCAGCCGCGCCTTGCCGGCCGGGTCCAGGAAGGAGGCCTCGACGGCGTTCTTCGCGAGCTGGGCGAGGCCCCGCTCGTCGAGGTCCAGGAGGCGGGCCGCAACGGCGTACTCGTTGTTGAGGTCGGTGCCGAACATCGGCGGGTCGTCGCTGTTGATGGTGACGAGCACGCCCGCCTGCACCATCTCCTTGACGGGGTGTTCGTCGAGGTCGGCCACGGCGCGGGTGGCGATGTTGGAGGTCGGGCAGACCTCCAGGGCGATGCGGTGCTCGGCGAGGTAGGCCAGCAGCTCCGGGTCCTGCGTGGAGCTGGTGCCGTGGCCGATGCGCTCGGCGCCCAGTTCGCGGATGGAGTCCCACACCGTCTCCGGGCCCGTGGTCTCGCCGGCGTGCGGCACGCTGTGCAGACCGGCCGCCCGGGCCCGGTCGAAGTAGGGCTTGAACTGCGGGCGCGGCACGCCGATCTCCGGTCCGCCGAGGCCGAAGGAGACCAGCCCCTCGGGGCGCAGGTCGACGGCGAGGCGGGCGGTCTCCTCGGCGGCTTCCAGGCCGGCCTCGCCGGGGATGTCGAAGCACCAGCGCAGGATGACGCCGAGCTCGGACTCGGCGGCCTTGCGGGCGTCCTCGATGGCCTCCATGAAGGCGCGCTCGTCGATGCCGCGGCGCGTGGAGGAGTAGGGGGTGATGGTCAGTTCGGCGTAGCGGATGTTCTGCCGGGCCATGTCACGGGCGACCTCGAAGGTCAGCGTGCGCACGTCGTCGGGGGTGCGGACCAGGTCGACGACCGACAGGTAGACCTCGATGAAGTGCGCGAAATCGGTGAAGGTGAAGTAGTCGGCCAGTGCCTCGGGGTCCGTGGGGACCTTCGAGTCGGGGTGGCGGGAGGCGAGTTCGGCCACGATGCGGGGGGAGGCCGAGCCGACGTGGTGGACGTGGAGTTCGGCCTTGGGCAGCCCCGCGATGAAGGGGTGCAGGTCGGACATGGGGGCCTCCGTGGGGACGCTGGTGCGGGCAGGTCTGCCTCATCGTAGGCAGGCCCGGCGGTGTCGGCGGCAGCGCTTAGCATGGCTGTACGAGAGGGGGCGCCGAATGACCGACCAGAGCCCTGAGCCGAGGGACCCGTGGGCGCCGCCCGAAAGGCAGGCGGGCGCGCCGGGGGGCAGCCCGCAGCAGACCCCGCCGGGCGGGGGGACCCCGGGCGCGCCGTCCGTGCACGACCAGCAGACGGTCGCGGGGATGCCGGGAGCCGACTGGGCCCCGCCGGCGAACCCGTCCGGACCGGCGCCCGCACCGGGCCCCGCGCCCGCAGCGGGCCACACGCCGGGCCCCGTACCGGGTCCCGTACCCGCGCCCGCGCCGCCGCAGATACCCGGCGCCGCGTACGGATACCCGGCCCAGCCCGCGTACGGGCAGCCCGGCCCGGCCGCACCCCAGCCCGGGTACGGCTACCCCGGCTACCAGCCCCCCGCGGGCTACCCGGGCACGCCCGGCTACCCGCCCGCGCCCGGCTACCCGGGCTACACCGGCTACCACGCGTACGGCCCGGGCCCCAGCAACGGCTTCGGCGTCACCGCGCTGGTGCTCGGCATCCTCTCCGTCGTGGGCTGCTTCACCAGCTTCCTCGCGATCGCGCTGGGCATAGCCGCGGTGGTCTTCGGCGCGCTCGGACGGGGCAAGGCGACCCGGGGCGAGGCCACCAACGGCGGCGTCGCCCTCTCCGGCATCATCCTGGGCGCGATCGGCATCGTGCTCGGCGCCGTGATCCTGGTCATCGCGTTCACCGGCATCATGTCGGGGAACTTCGACGAGACCCCGGACGGCGGCTCGCATTCGAACACGCAGGTGCGCGAACGGGTCTGAGCCCCGGACCGCCCGCGAGGGCGGACACGACGGACACCGCGACACGGTGAAGGGCCGGGCCCGGGCAGCAGTTGCCCGGGCCCGGCCCTTCACCGTCCCCGCCGCCGGCCTACGCGGTCGCGGCCCACGGCCAGTCGGCGTCCCGGCCGCCCTCGATCAGGGAGACCATCCGGAACGCGGCGTCCGTGAGCCCGCCGAAGGTGTGCCGGTTCGCCGACCCGGAGGGCGCGTGCCCCACCTGGTACCCGGCCAGGTTCCAGGTGTAGACGGGAACCTCCTGCGGGACCAGGGCCGTCGGGTCACCGCCGTAGGCGTACGAGGCCTGCTCGTCCGTGACGATCAGCACCCGGTCGTGGTCCCGGTAGTGCCGGCGCACGGCCTCCGCGGTGTTGGTACCGCCGAGGCTCTCGAACCGGTCGAGCACCTTGAGCACGGACTCGCCCCGCTGGTACGCCACCTCCTTGCTGCCGGTGCCGAACTGCACCAGGTCCGCCCGCTCGGCCCGCAGGGCCAGCGCCGTGCCGAACACGGCTGCCGCGTCGGCCCGGTTGAGCTGCGAGCGGGCCGACAGCGGCGACCACATCGACCCGGAACGGTCGACGAGGATCAGCGTCCGCCCCGACAGCTGCGGCACGTTGGCCAGCGAGTGCCGCAGCGCCTTCTCCAGCGGGTACGACCAGCGCAGCGAGGGAGCGTGCTGGTAGGCGGCCAGGTAGCGGAAGGGGAACTGCCGCGACCGGGCCACGGACTCGGGATCGCCGATCTTCGCAGCGACCCCCTTCGCCACCGCGTCCGAGACCCCGGCCTGGTCGAAGTTGCGCAGGTTGCGCAGCAACGCCATCGAGCCCATGGACGGGATGACCGCCTCCCAGGCGGCCGCGTCCATCGGCCCCTGGAGCCAGCCGGCCAGCGCCTCCCAGGTCATGCCCGCCTCCGCGAGCCGCTCCGCGCCGTCCTTCGCCGTGACCACGGCCCGGCGCCGCTCCACGGGGAGTTCCATGAGCTCCCGGTGCGCGGCCAGGGTGCGGTCGCCGGCCGGCGCCTCGGCGGTCTCGGGGTGGTGGCGGCGGTCGAGGGCGTACCGGAACAGCTCGCCCTGCCACGGCTTGGCGGGGTCCGGCGAGGCGTGCACCAGGTTCAGGACGTCGCCGAAGCGGTAGCCCTTGGAGGCGGTGTCGTACTTCAGCAGCGAGGTGCCGGAGTAGAGCCGGCGCACGGCGTCGGCGATGCCGCGCTTCACGGGCTTGGGCACGTTCCGCCCGTACGCCGCCGTCCAGTAGGCCAGCAGCTCACCGGGCTCGTCGGCGCGCAGCAGCACGGAGTCCACGACCTGCCGGTTGGCGGGCCCGTCCGTGGCGCCCGCGTCGAGGCGCGCCTTGACGTACTCGGCGGCGCCGACGAGGGAGGCCGTGCGCATGCTGCCGTCGCGGCGCAGCCAGCGCAGCAGGCCCGCGGTCCACTCCGGGTCCTTGACGGCGAGCTTCCGCACCAGCGTGCGGAAGCGGTCGTCGCGGGCCTCGCCGGACTCGTAGGCGGTGTCCTGCGTCACGAAGTTGGCGACGGCCAGCAGGAACAGCTCGGAGCGGGCGTCGCGTGCGAAGCCGGGGCTGCCGTGGTGGTTGGCGGGGCGGCGGCCGGTGGAGCGCACGGGCGAGGCGGGCGCGGTCGCGGCCTTGGACGCGCGCTGGTTGAAGCGGGCCATGTGAATCCCCCCGAATTCAAAGGAACGGCGGGAAGGCGTGCCGAGCGGGGGATGCCCGAGATCGGAGTCGGTGACGGTACATATGCCCGGCGAGCTGCCAAGCTGCTCCACCGGCCCTCGCCCTCACGGGTGTCGGGCCGGGTGGGATTCGAACCCACGGCCTCCGGGTCCCGGAAGTAACCGTCGCCTGCGCACCGGGCATCCCCCACGCGGGCCTCCCGAGATCAGATGGGGCGGCGGCGTGATTTCTGCAAGAAGTAGCCGCTGCCGGGCGCACCGGGAGGTGCGTGACGAGTAGGTGTCCAGAGAACAAGGCCGGCGAAACACTAGGTGCTCTGCCAACTGAGCTACACCGGCACGAGTACCGGTGGCGGGACTCGAACCCGCGACCGCCCGATGAGTAGTCGAAGTAGGTCTCGCCTCCGCACCTGGACGACATTCACGTTAGGGCCCGCCCCGCTCCCGCCGCCACGTATTTACGGAGCCCTCAGGAGGCCTCCTCGCGCAGCCGGGTCCGGGCCTCCATCAGGGCGAAACCCAGCAGGTTCAGGCCACGCCAGCGGGCGGGGTCCAGAGCCCGCTCGTCGTCGGGCGCCAGGCCCACGCCCCAGACGCGGTCCACCGGGCTCGCCTCCACCAGCACCCGCGACCCCGTACCCAGCAGGTACGCGCGCAGCGCCGGATCGGAGCCGAACTTGTGCACGCTGCCCTCCACGACCAGCGCGAACCGCTCCCGCTCCCACAGCGCGTCGTCGAACCCGCGCACCAGCCGCCCGGCCTTCTTCGCCTCGGCCGGAGTCCGCGCCTCCAGCGCGGCCCGCTCCGCCTCCGGGTCCCCGAAGAGGCGCGCCTTCCCGGCCATCATCCAGTGCTCGGCCGTCGCGTACCGGACATCACCCACAGTGAAGGGGGACGGCCACCACTGGCTCAGGCAGCTCGGCCCCAGGCTGCCGTCCGGCCGCGGCCGGTGGCCCCAGAAGGGCAGGAAATTCACCCGCTCACCCCGGCTGACCTGCCCGATCAAAGCGTCGATCTTGTCCATGCACGCGAGTCTGCCAGCCACCACTGACACTTCGTACGGGATTTGCGGCGCGCCTCGACACATGGTCGACCGATTCCGTCGCGTAATCAAAAGGCAACAACGGAATCACTTGGCGGAGGAGGAGCCCTCTGTCAGGATCGGCACTCAATTCGAGCTGCAGCTACGGAGAACGTGAGAGCGTGATGGGTAACCGCTTCCAGGTCAAGGACCGCTTCGCAGACGGCGCGCAGTACATCGACGGACGGCTCCGGCCCGGTACCTCAGGACGGTCGCACACCGTCGTCGACCCCGCCACCGGCGAGGAGGTGCTCACCTACGAGCTCGCCGGCCCGGCCGACGTGGACGAGGCCGTCGCCGCCGCCAAGCGGGCCTTCCCGGCATGGTCGGCCGCCACCCCGGGCGAGCGCTCGGACGCCCTGCACCGGCTGGCCGCCGTACTCGCCGAGCAGGCGGAGGACTTCGCGTACGCCGAGTCCCTGCAGTGCGGCAAGCCGCTCAAGCTGACCACCGGGTTCGACGTCCCCGGGACCATCGACAACACGGCCTTCTTCGCGGGCGCCGCCCGGCACCTCCAGGGCCAGGCGGCCGGCGAGTACTCCGGCGACCACACCTCGTACGTACGCCGCGAGGCCATCGGGGTCGTCGGTTCCATCGCCCCCTGGAACTACCCCCTCCAGATGGCCGCCTGGAAGATCCTCCCGGCCGTCGCCGCGGGCAACACCATCGTCCTCAAGCCCGCCGAGCTCACCCCGCTGACCTCCCTGATGTTCGCCCAGGCGGCCCAGGAGGCGGGCATCCCCGACGGGGTGATCAACATCGTCACCGGCGCCGGCCGTGACGCGGGCGAGCACCTGGTCGGCCACCCCGACGTGGTGATGACCTCCTTCACCGGCTCCACCGCCGTCGGCAAGCGGGTCGCCGAGATCGCCACCGCCACCGTCAAGCGGCTCCACCTGGAGCTCGGCGGCAAGGCCCCCTTCGTGGTCTTCGACGACGCCGACGTGGAGGCCGCCGCCCACGGCGCGATCGCCGCCTCCCTGATCAACACCGGCCAGGACTGCACCGCCGCCACCCGCGCCTACGTCCAGCGCCCCCTGTACGAGGCCTTCACCGCCCGCGTCGCCGAGCTGATGGAGACCGTCCGCCTGGGCGACCCCTTCGCCCCCACCACCGACCTCGGCCCGCTGGTCTCGCACGCCCAGCGCGACCGGGTCGCCGCCTTCGTCGACCGCGCCCGCGCCTACGCCACCGTCGTCACCGGCGGCGAGATCCCCGGCGGGGACCTGGCCGAGGGCGCCTACTACCGGCCCACCCTGATCACCGGCGCCGCCCAGGACAGCGAGGTCGTCCAGTCCGAGATCTTCGGCCCGGTCCTCGTCGCCCTGCCCTTCGACACCGACGACGAGGGCCTGGCCCTGGCCAACGACACCCCGTACGGCCTCGCCGCCTCCGCCTGGACCCGGGACCTCTACCGGGCCGGCCGGGCCACCCGCGAGCTCAAGGCCGGCTGCGTCTGGGTCAACGACCACATCCCGATCATCAGCGAGATGCCGCACGGAGGCTACAAGGCCAGTGGCTTCGGAAAGGACATGAGCTCTTACTCTTTCGAGGAATACACGCAGGTCAAGCATGTGATGTACGACAACACCGCGGTGGCCGCCAAGGACTGGCACCGCACGATCTTCGGGGACCGATAAATATCGACATGCGGCTACCTCCGCGTGGCCGCGCCGCCTGACCAGCGGCCCTCCCTCCCGAAAGGGCAACGCGCATGGAGCAGTTCGAGCCCGACCGCCTCTCGGCGGCGCAACTCGCCGCGATGCGGCGCAGTCTCACCAGCGGCCGCGGCGCCCTCACCCGCCGCTCGCTGCTGCGCGCCTCCGGAGCCGGGGCGCTCACCCTGGGCGGCCTCGCCGCCCTCACCGCCTGCGGTATCCCGCCCGCCAAACGCGAGGGCGGCCAGGCGGCGCCGTCCGACGACCACTCGGAGCAGGAGAAGGAGATCAACTTCTCCAACTGGACCGAGTACATGGACACCAGCGACGACGAGAAGTCCCGCCCGACGCTGGACGCCTTCACCAAGCGCACCGGCATAGAGGTCAAGTACACCGAGGACATCAACGACAACGTCGAGTTCTTCGGCAAGATCCGCCCCCAGCTCGCGGCCGGCCAGGACACCGGCCGCGACCTGATCGTCGTCACCGACTGGCTCGCCGCCCGCATCATCCGCCTCGGCTGGGCCCAGAAGCTGGACCCCTCCCACCTCCCCAACGCCTACGCCAACCTGATCCCCCAGTTCCGCAACCCCGACTGGGACCCGGGCCGCGCCCACAGCTACCCCTGGACCGGCATCGACACCGTCATCGCCTACAACGCCAAGGCCACCGGCGGCAAGAAGGTCGACTCCGTCACCCAGCTGCTCGACGACCCCACCCTCAAGGGCCGGGTCGGGTTCCTCACCGAGATGCGCGACACCGTCGGCATGACCCTCCTCGACCAGGGCAAGGACCCGGCGAAGTTCACCACCGCGGACTACGACGCCGCCATCGGCCGCCTCCAGAAGGGCGTCGACACCAAGCAGATCCGCCGCTTCACCGGCAACGACTACACCGCGGACCTCGACAAGGGCGACCTGGCGGCCTGCATCGCCTGGGCGGGCGACGTCATCCAGCTCCAGGCCGGCAACCCCGACATCAAGTACGCCATCCCGGCCGCCGGCTACATCACCTCCAGCGACAACCTGCTGGTCCCCGCCAAGGCCCGGCACAAGGCCAACGCCGAGAAGCTCATCGACTACTACTACGAGCCCGCGGTGGCCGCCCAGCTGGCCGCCTTCATCAGCTACGTCTGCCCGGTCGACGGGGTGAAGGACGAACTGGCCAGGATCAAGCCGGAGCTCGCGGACAACCCCCTGATCGTCCCGGACAAGGAGATGGCCGCCAAGGCCCACGCCTTCCGCTCCCTCACCAGCGAGGAAGAGACGGCGTACGAGGAGAAGTTCGCCAAGCTCATCGGCGCCTGACCGGCCCCCCGCCGGCCCTCCACGCGCCCCTCCCCCTCCCACGACACACCACCGAAGGCTCAGGCCCATGACCGACACCACCGCGAGCGGCGACGTCCGCCTCGCCGGGATCAGCAAGCACTACGGCTCCTTCACCGCCGTGCACCCGCTGGACCTCACCATCCCCCAGGGCTCCTTCTTCGCCCTGCTCGGCGCCTCGGGCTGTGGGAAGACCACCACCCTGCGCATGATCGCCGGCCTGGAGGAGCCCTCCACCGGCACCGTCAGCCTCGGCGAACGCGAGGTCACCCACCTGCCGCCGTACAAGCGCCCGGTGAACACGGTCTTCCAGAGCTACGCCCTGTTCCCGCACATGGACATCTTCGAGAACATCGCCTTCGGCCTGCGCCGTCGCGGCATCAAGTCGGTCAAGAAGCAGGTCGACGAGATGATCGACCTCGTCCAGCTCGGCGAGCACGCCCGCAAGAAGCCCCACAAGAAGCCCCACCAGCTCTCCGGTGGACAGCAGCAGCGCGTGGCCGTCGCCCGCGCCCTGATCAACCACCCCCAGGTCCTCCTCCTCGACGAACCCCTCGGCGCCCTCGACCTCAAGCTGCGCCGCCAGATGCAGCTGGAGCTCAAGCGGATCCAGACCGAGGTCGGCATCACCTTCGTGCACGTCACCCACGACCAGGAGGAGGCCATGACCATGGCCGACACGGTCGCGGTGATGAACGGCGGCCGCGTCGAACAGCTCGGCGCTCCCGCCGAGCTCTACGAGAACCCGCGCACCACCTTCGTCGCGAACTTCCTCGGCACCTCCAACCTGATCGAGGCCTCCGTCGAGTCCACCGGCTCCGACGTGGCCGTCTCCGCCTCCGGCGCGATACTCAGGCTGCCCGCCGCCCGATGTTCGACCACGCCGCGCACCGGCGGAAAACTGCTGGTCGGCGTGCGTCCCGAGAAGATCTCCCTGGTCCCGGCCGAGGACGAGCACACCATCGCGGCCGGCCGCAACAAGATCACCGGCAAGATCGCCGACTCCTCCTTCATCGGCGTCTCCACCCAGTACGTGATCGACAGCCCGGTCTGCCCCGAGCTGGAGGTCTACGTCCAGAACATCGAGCGCGACGCCCGCCTGGTCCCCGGTGCCGACGTCGTCCTGCACTGGAACCCCGAACACACCTTCGGCCTCGACGCCGCCCAGGACATAGACGCGGGCATCGAGACCGTCGAGGAGAGCGCGTGACCGCCACCGCCGCGCCCCCGCAGGCCGAGGCCCCGGCCGTGCCCCCGGTCCACCGGGCCTCGCTGAAGAAGCGCCTGATCCCGTACTGGCTGCTGCTCCCCGGCATCGTCTGGCTGCTCGTCTTCTTCGTGCTGCCGATGGTCTACCAGGCCTCCACCTCGGTACAGACCGGCTCCCTCGAAGAGGGCTTCAAGGTCACCTGGCACTTCCAGACCTACTGGGACGCCTTCACCGAGTACCTCCCGCAGTTCCTGCGCTCCCTGGCCTACGCCGGCACCGCGACGGTCCTGTGCCTGCTGCTGGGCTACCCGCTCGCCTACCTGATCGCCTTCAAGGCGGGCCGCTGGCGCAACCTCCTGCTGGTCCTCGTCA
Source organism: Streptomyces katrae (assembly GCF_000966975.1). Classification (GTDB taxonomy): domain Bacteria; phylum Actinomycetota; class Actinomycetes; order Streptomycetales; family Streptomycetaceae; genus Streptomyces; species Streptomyces katrae. The sequence continues at coordinate 9,701 of NZ_JZWV01000337.1, forward strand.
TCGCCCCGTTCTTCACCAGCTTCCTGATCCGCACCCTGGCCTGGAAGACGATCCTGGCCGACGGCGGCCCCGTCGTCGCCGTCCTCGACAAGATCGGCTTCCTGGACGTCACCAGCTGGCTCGGCATCACCGAGGGCAGCCGGGTGCTGGCCACCCCGCTCGCGGTGGTCTGCGGCCTGACCTACAACTTCCTCCCCTTCATGATCCTGCCGCTCTACACCTCGCTGGAGCGCATCGACACCCGCCTCCACGAGGCCGCCGGCGACCTGTACGCCACCCCCGCCACCGTGTTCCGCAAGGTGACCTTCCCGCTCTCGATGCCGGGCGTGGTCTCCGGGACCCTGCTCACCTTCATCCCCGCGAGCGGCGACTACGTCAACGCCGAGCTGCTCGGCTCCACGGACACCCGGATGATCGGAAACGTCATCCAGTCGCAGTACCTGCGGATCCTCGATTACCCGACGGCGGCCGCGCTGTCCTTCATCCTCATGGCCATCGTGCTGATCATGGTCACCGTCTACATCCGCCGAGCGGGAACGGAGGACCTGGTCTGATGCGTTGGCTCCGCCGCAATCTCGTCGTCATCGCCGGCCTCGGCACGCTCGCGTACCTGATCCTGCCGAACGTCGTCGTGACGGTCTTCTCCTTCAACAACCCCACCGGGCGCTTCAACTACGCCTGGCAGGAGTTCTCCCTCGACGCCTGGAAGGACCCCTGCGGGGTCGCCGACCTGTGCGGCTCCCTCGCACTGTCCCTCCAGATCGCCCTGTGGGCCACCATCGGCGCCACCGTCCTCGGCACCGCCATAGCCTTCGCGCTGGTGCGCTACCGGTTCCGGGCGCGCGGGGCGGTCAACTCGCTGATCTTCCTGCCCATGGCCATGCCCGAGATCGTGATGGCCGCCTCGCTGCTCGCCCTCTTCCTCAACATGGGCATCCAGCTGGGCTTCTGGACCATCCTCATCGCCCACGTGATGTTCTGCCTCAGCTTCGTCGTCGCCGCCGTCAAGGCGCGCGTGCTGTCGATGGACCCGAGGCTGGAGGAAGCCGCCCGCGACCTCTACGCGGGACCCGTGCAGACCTTCCTGCGCGTCACCCTGCCGATCGCGGCCCCCGGCATCGCGGCGGGCGCGCTGCTCTCCTTCGCGCTCTCGTTCGACGACTTCATCATCACCAACTTCAACTCGGGCAACACCGTCACCTTCCCCATGTTCGTGTGGGGATCGGCCCAGCGCGGTACGCCCGTCCAGATCAACGTCATCGGCACGGCGATGTTCGTCATCGCGGTGCTGGTGGTCCTCGCCGGCCAGTGGGCCGGCAACCGCCGCAAGAAGGCACAACCGAAGTAGACCCCTGTAGGGAGTTGGAAGCCATGGCCCCAGTCGCCATGCGTAGTGTTGCGAAATCCCTTTCCGAAGCGAAGCCGGTCTCGTACTGGCTGGACGACCCCGGCCGCCCCGACCCGCAGCCGGCCCTCACCTCCGACGAGAAGTGCGACCTGCTCGTCATCGGCGCCGGCTACAGCGGGCTGTGGACCGCGCTGCTCGCCAAGGAGCGCGACCCCGGCAGGGACGTCGTACTGATCGAGAGCAAGGAGGCGGGCTGGGCCGCCTCCGGCCGCAACGGCGGCTTCTGCGCGGCCTCCCTCACCCACGGCTTCGCCAACGGCCTGGCCCGCTGGCCCGGCGAGCTGGCCAAGCTGGAGGAGCTCGGCGCCCGCAACCTCGACGCCATCGAGGAGGCGGTCGCCCGCTACGGCATCGACTGCGACTTCGAGCGCACCGGTGAGATCGACGTGGCCACCGAACCGCACCAGGTCGAGGAGCTGCGCGAACTCCACGAGGAGGCCCGGAGGCTCGGCCTCGCCGACGGCTCCGAATGGCTGGAGGGCGAGGCCCTGCGCGCGGAGGTCAACTCCCCGACCTTCCTCGCGGGCCTGTGGGACCGCGAAGGCGTCGCCATGCTCAACCCCGCCAAGCTGGCCTGGGGCCTGAAGCGGGCCTGCCTGGAGCAGGGCGTACGGATCTACGAGAACACCCGCGGCCTCAAGATGGCGCGGGCCGGCGCCGGGATGACGGTGGAGACCCCGTACGGGACGATCCTGGCCCGCCGGGTCGCCCTGGGCACCAACATCTTCCCGTCGCTGGTCAAGCGGGTGCGCCCGTTCACCGTCCCGGTCTACGACTACGCGCTGATGACCGAACCGCTGACCGTGGAGCAGCTGGCCTCCGTCGGCTGGAAGAACCGTCCCGGCCTGGGCGACAGCGCCAACCAGTTCCACTACTTCCGCATCACCAAGGACAACCGCATCCTGTGGGGCGGCTACGACGCGATCTACCCCTACCGGGGCAAGCTCGACTCGGAGTACGACCACCGCCCGGAGACCTACCTCAAGCTCGCCGAGCACTTCTTCACCGCGTTCCCGCAGCTGGAGGGGGTGCGCTTCAGCCACGCCTGGGGCGGGGCCATCGACACCTGCTCCCGCTTCTCGGCGTTCTTCGGCACCGCTCACTCCGGCCGGGTCGCCTACGCCGCCGGCTACACCGGGCTCGGGGTGGGTGCCACCCGCTTCGGCGCCGACGTGATGCTGGACCTGCTGGACGGGCTCTCCACGGAACGCACCCGGCTGGAGATGGTGAAGTCCAAGCCGATGCCGTTCCCGCCCGAGCCCCTGGCCTGGACCGGGATCGCCCTCACCAAGTGGTCCCTGGCCCGGGCCGACGCCCGGGGCGGCCACCGCAACCTGTGGCTGAGGACGCTGGACCGCCTCGGCCTCGGCTTCGACAGCTGAGGAAGCCCACGGACGCCGACGCGCGCACCCCGGCGCACTCCCGCGCCGGGGCGGCGACCCGATTCACCTCCACGGGGTGACCCGACCCGCGTCATAGTGCCGCCCGGCCCCGCTCTCTCCCGGTGAGACACCCTCACCCACGCGAGACGAACGGAGGCCGGGCGATGGCGTTCCCGGAGACCAGGACGGCAGTGGAGTGGCTGGCGGCGGCCGCGCCGGACCCCGAAGCCTGCCGGTGGGAGTGGGAGCGCGGCCCCCTCGGGGTCGCCCTCCTGCCGGCCGGGCGGCACTGGGACCTGCTGATCACCCCTGGGGAACTGGGCCGGGCCGCCCTCGGCGTCCTGCGCCGGCTGCCCGCCCCTCCCGGACCGGTGCTCGCCGCAGGCCGCACCGCCCGCCTGGGCTTCTTCGTCCCCCCGGGCACGGCCTCGCACTGGATCGGCACGGGCGTACGGGGCGCGGGGCGCGGGAGCTGGATCGCGGTCCCGTACCCCGGCCGGGCGACGGGCGGCCCGAGCTGGCTGCGGCTCCCGGACGGCCGCGGCACCCTCACGGACCCGGCACTGCTGGAACTCGCCCTGCACGAGGCGGCGGCGAGGGCCCTGGCGGGGGAGGGGTGAGGCGGCCCGGCCCGCCTGGGGGACCGTCCGGGCGGCCGGGGGTTCAGCCGGAACCGCGGCGCGCACCCCGGCCGGCCGCCCAGCGCACCCCCAGCAGCAGCGGGGTGCACATCAGGAGGCTGGCCAGCACGTCCAGGGGCCAGTGGAAGCCGCGCACCACCAGGCCCGCCGCGGTCAGGGCGGTCAGGGCGGCCGCCGCGGGGAGGGGCCAGCGGCGGCGGGTGTGCGGGGCGAGCAGGAGGGCCGCGGCCGTGTAGGCCGTCAGGGCCGTGGCGGTATGGCCGGAGGGGTAGTAGCCGGCGGCCCAGGGCTCCAGCGGGCCCGGGCGGGCGGTCCACTCCTTGAGCGGCACGATCAGCGCCGGGACCAGGGCCATCGCCAGACCCGCCGCGAGGGCGGCGAGGCGGCGGCCGCGCCGGACGGCGTACGCCACGGCGAGCACGAGGACGGGGACGGCGACCTCGACGTTCCCCAGGTCCGCGAGGCGCTCGGTGACGGCGTCGGGGAGGGTGTGCACCAGGGCGCGGCTCAGCTCCTGATCCGGGGTCAGCAGCGGTCCGCGGACCAGGACCTGCCAGGTGATCAGGGCGAAGAGGACGGCGCAGACGGCCGTCAGGAGGAGGGGGAGGAAAGAGGCCGGCCGTCCCGGAACAGGGGGGATGGTTCCGGGACGGCCGCCCGGATCGGGTTGCCGTGCGCCCCGGGGGGTTTGGGGCGGACGGCCGTCCGATCGGAGAGGAGTGTGCGCGAACGCATGCCCAGTACGGCGCTGGGGAAGCCCTGTACCGGTTTCGCCCCCGGTTGCCCGGGAGCGGTCTGTCTCACTCATCTGCAGAAACCGTACGGCAGCCGAGGGGGGACCGACAGCAGGAACGGCCCCTTGCCATCGGCCCCCCACAGCTTCTTCACAGCGCCCGACCGTTACCGGCGGTACCGGCGGGCTCCTGTGTTCGGCGGCTCGCTCAGACGTCCGTGCCGATGGCCGCGAAGGCGGCCTCGATGAGGTCCAGGCCCTCGTTCAGCAGCTCGTCGCTGATGACCAGCGGCGGCAGGAAGCGGAGGACGTTGCCGTAGGTGCCGCAGGTGAGGACGAGCAGGCCCTCGGCGTGGCAGGCCTTGGCGAGCGCGCCGGCCGCCTCCGGGAACGGGGTCTTGGACGCGGGGTCCTTGACGAGCTCGATCGCGATCATCGCGCCGCGGCCGCGGATGTCGCCGATGATGTCGTACTTCTCCTGCATCGCGGAGAGGCGGGACTTCATGATGGACTCGATGTTCTTCGCCTTGGCGTTGAGGTCGAGTTCCTTCATGGTCTCGATGGAGCCGAGCGCACCGGCGCAGGCCACCGGGTTGCCGCCGTACGTGCCGCCCAGGCCGCCCGCGTGCGCGGCGTCCATGATCTCGGCGCGGCCCGTCACGGCGGCGAGCGGCAGACCGCCCGCGATGCCCTTGGCGGTGGTGATCAGGTCCGGGACGATGCCCTCGTCCTCACACGCGAACCACTGGCCGGTGCGGCAGAAGCCGGACTGGATCTCGTCGGCGACGAAGACGATGCCGTTCTCGTTGGCGAACTTCACGATCGCCGGCAGGAAGCCCTTGGCCGGCTCGATGAAGCCGCCCTCGCCGAGGACCGGCTCGATGATGATCGCGGCGACGTTCTCGGCGCCGATCTGCTTGGCGATCTGGTCGATCGCCGCGGCGGCGGCCTCGGGGCCGCAGTTCTCGGCACCGGTGGGCCAGCGGTAGCCGTAGGCGACCGGGACGCGGTAGACCTCGGGGGCGAACGGACCGAAGCCGTGCTTGTACGGCATGTTCTTCGCCGTCAGCGCCATCGTGAGGTTCGTACGGCCGTGGTAGCCGTGGTCGAAGACGACGACGGCCTGGCGCTTGGTGTACGCACGGGCGATCTTGACGGCGTTCTCGACGGCCTCGGCGCCGGAGTTGAAGAGGGCCGACTTCTTGGCGTGGGTGCCCGGGGTCAGCTCGGCGAGGGCCTCGCAGACCTCGACGTAGCCCTCGTAGGGGGTGACCATGAAGCAGGTGTGGGTGAAGTCGGCCAGCTGCGCGGAGGCGCGGCGCACGACGGCCTCGGCGGAGGCGCCGACGGAGGTCACGGCGATGCCGGAGCCGAAGTCGATCAGGCGGTTGCCGTCGACGTCCTCGATGATGCCGCCGCCCGCGCGCGCCGTGAAGACGGGGAGCACGGAGCCCACGCCGCCGGCCACCGTCGAAAGGCGGCGGGCCTGAAGCTCCTGCGACTTGGGGCCGGGGATCGCGGTGACGATGCGGCGCTCCTGCGGGACAGCGGTCATAGAGGGCTCCCTGGGGGGTGTTTTCGGACGCACTTGTGTCTTTGTCCGCAGGCTAGGCCCGGGGGAGGGGGTAAGGCATGCTCCGTTAGGGAGTGGTGTCCGCGTGTCCTTGTCCGTGGCGGCCATAGGAAGGACGCGGCGCGTGGGCCGTGGATCCCGCCGGGGTACGGGCCCAAGTGGCGGGCCGGGCACTAGATTGAGCGCCGCGGTGTTACAGGGAACGGCAGGGGGCAGGGGTTCATGGACAGCGAGGGCACCTACGAGGGACGGGCGACCCGGGAGGGGCACGCCCCCCACCCGGCGCCACCCACCGCGGCCCCGCCGAAACCACGGCACGCACCGACGGTCGCGGCCCCGCTCGTGGAGTGGCTCCGCACACCGCGCCCGGAGGCGGAGCCGGGGGTGTGGCGGTTCGGGTACGTGCCGCGCAAGGGGAGCGCCGCGGATCCCGTCAGCGACCGGTCGCTGCTCAGCGGGGCGGTCATCTCCTTCCTGGCGTGCGTGCTGGTGTGGTCCCTGATCACCAACCGCTACATCCCGTACGTCGACGTCCCGGTGCGTCTCTTCACCCCCGATGACTGGTGGAAGCCGCTGGGCGGAGGGCCCGTCGACGGCCGGGCCGAAGCCGCGCTGCAGGTGTACGTGATCCTGCTGACGGCCGTGCTGGTGGTGTGGTTCAGCCGCCTCGGTTCCTGGAGTCTGGCCTTCGAGCGGCTCGTCGCCGCGCGCGGCCGCCGGGCCCGGGTGGCGGGGGCGACGGCCGGGGCGCTGTTCGTGGGACTGCTGATCTGGAACGGGACCGTTCCCGTGGTCGGCCTCCTCGGCACCCACTACGACCTGCAGGCCCTGAGCACGGGCGAACAGATGGCACTGACCGCCGTGGTGTACACGGTCTCCCTCGCCCCGGTCGTCGTCTTCTTCACCCGGCTCGCGCTCAAGCCCGCCCCCGGGGAGAGCTCCGGGAAGACCCCGGTGCCGGTGGCGGAGCCCGCGGCCGACCCCGCCGAATGGCCCGAGCTGCGGGACGCCGGGCTCGGGGAGGCGGCTCGGCGGCTCGCGGGGGAGGTGGGGAGGTGCTGGGCGGGCGGATGAACGACGTGGACTACGCGCGGATCCGGCGTGCCTGGGAGTCCGTGCGGGCCGACCCCGCCCGGCTGCCGGCCTTCGCCGACGCCGTCCGCGACCAGGGCGCCGCCGCCTGCGTCCACCCCTCCGGCGACCGCGACCTCCCGGTGCGGGCCGCCCGGCACGACCTCCTCGCCCGCCAGGTGCTCCTCGGCACCGTCGAGGACGGCGAACGCAACCCCTACGCCCGCCGCGGCACCGGCCTCGCCCTCGGTCCCGACGTGCTCGGCACCTCCCTGCTGGCCGTCGGCCCCTCCGGCAGCGGCAAGACCGCCCGCCTCGTGCGGCCCGTCGTCGAGTCGCTCGCGCTCCAGGCACTGGCCGGGCAGGCCGCCGTCATCGCCGTCGGCGCGGCCGGGTCCCGGCTCGGCCCCGACGAGGCCTACGACATCGTGGTCCGCGTCGGCGACCCCGACTCCGTCCACGACCTCGACCTCTACGGCGGCACCGGCGACTGCGACGAAGCCGCCGCCCTGCTCGCCGAGGCCCTCGTCGCCGACGCCCCCGGCGCCGACGTACGCCGCGCCGCGACCGCCCTCGCCCAGGTGCTCGGCCCGTTCCGCGCGGCGCACGGCCGCTTCCCCG
>NZ_JZWV01000338.1 GCF_000966975.1 Streptomyces katrae
GGGGTGCCCAGCGCCGTCACCTCCCTGCGCCAGGCCCTGGAGGGGGCCGGCCAGCAGGCGATGCTCCGCGAGCTCGACGCGCGCGAGCGCCAGTACGGGGCCCACGGCGACCCCGGCCCGGCCCTCGCCGACCGGATCGCCCTGCTCGACCGGCCCGCCTTCGCCGGCTTCTTCGACACCACCGGCCGCGCCCGGCCCTTCTCCCTGCGCACCCTCGAACACCCCGTGCGGGTCCGCGTCGACCTGCCCGAACGCGGGCACGCCGAAGCCTCCCGGATGCTGGCCCGGCTGCTGCTCGCCCAGTTCAACGCCTCCGTCACCGCCCGCGCCGACCGCTCCCTGTTCGCCTTCCTCGCCCTCGACGACGCCTCGCACACCCTGACCCCGGAGACCGTCCGCGGGCTCCAGCGGCTGCGCTCGGTGAACGCCGGGGTGCTGCTCGCGCTGCGCTCGCTGGACGACGTACCGGAGGCCCTGCGCACCCCGCTGCTCGGGGCGGTCGGCTGCCGGATGGCCTTCTCCGGGGTGACCACCTGGGACGGGCAGCGCTTCGCCGACGCCTGGGGCACCGAGTGGGTCGAGACCCGTGACGTCACCCACCGGACCGTCTTCGCCGACCAGCCGCTGACCCGGGCCATCCACGCCTTCCGCAAGATGGTCACCGGCAAGGCCGTCACCACCGACGCGGTCACCGTGCGCCAGGTGGAGCGCGAGCGCTGGTCCGCCTCCGAGCTGGCCCACGCCGTACCGCCCGGCTGCGCGGTCCTGTCCCTGACCTCCATCCGGGGGGAACGAGCGGCTCCGCTTCTGCTCCGGCTGGCCGGAACGGGCTGAGGGGACCCGTACGGGGTGGCAGAATCGAGAGGGGTCGTTCATACGACTTGGAGAAAACCCCGGACCGGGGGAGCCCAGGATCGAGGACGCCCCTCCCACCGCTTCCTGCCCTCCCCGAAGGCCCCTGGTACCCGATGCCGCTCACCCTCGCCTCGCTCGTCCAGCACTCGGCGCTCAAGCTCAGCGTCCGGGCGGGGGAGAGCCGCCTCGACACCCCCGTGCGCTGGGCCCACGTCAGCGAGCTCGCCGACCCCGTCCCCTATATGGAGGGCGGCGAGCTGCTGCTCGTCACCGCCATGAAGCTGGACGCCGAGGACCCCGAGGAGATGCGCCGCTACGTACGGCGCCTCGCGGCCGCCGGGGTCGTCGGCATCGGCTTCGCCGTCGGCGTGAACTACGAGGCCGTCCCCGAAGCGCTGGTCCAGGCCGCCCGCGAGGAGGACCTGCCGCTGCTGGAGGTGCCCCGGCGCACCCCGTTCCTCGCCATCAGCAAGGCCGTCTCGGCGGCCCTCGCGGCCGACCAGTACCGGGCCGTGACCGCCGGCTTCGAGGCCCAGCGGGAGCTGACCCGGGCCGCGCTGTCCGCCGACGGCCCGGCCGACCTGCTGGCGAAGCTGGCGGCCCACGTGCACGGCTGGGCCGCGCTGTACGACACCTCCGGCGCCGTCGTCGCCGCCGCACCCGACTGGGCCGCCCGGCGGGCCGCCCGGCTCACCCCCTCCAGTCCCTCGGCACCGGCCGGCGGGCCCGCGGCGCGCTCGCCGTGGGTACGGCCGCCCCGCTGGGCACCGCCGAGCGGTACGCGGTGCACTCCGCCGTCGCCCTGCTGACCCTGACCACCGAGCGCTCACGGTCCCTGCACGACGCGGAGTCCCGGCTGGGCGCGGCGGTGCTGCGGATGCTGCTGGAGGGGGAGGCCGGGCACGCCCGGGCGGTGGCCGGCGATCTGTACGGGGCCCTGCTGGAGGCGCCGTTCCGGATCGTCGTCGCGGAGCCGGCCCTGCCCGGGACGGCCCAGCCGGAAGGGCTGGCGCTGCTGGCCGACACCGTGGAGTCAGCGGCCTCGCGGACCGGGGAGGCACTGCTGGTGGTGCCGGAGCCCGGACGGCTGGTGGTGCTCGCCGCCGACGGCGGAGCGGCCGTGCAGGCCTGCGCGGACCACGCGGAGGCGCTGGAGTCCCGGCGCGGGCGGGAGACGGCCGGGCCGGAGCCGGACGAGCTGGTGGTCGGGCTGTCGGCTCCCGCCGGGCCGGACGGCGTGGCCGCCGCCTTCAAACAGGCCGACCAGGCGCTGGCCGTGGCCCGGCGGCGGGGGCGGCCGCTGGTCGAGCACGAGGACCTCGCGGCGGGGTCGGTGCTGCCGCTGCTCGCCGACGAGGCGGTACGGGCGTTCGCGGACGGCACCCTGAGGGCCCTGCGCGAGCACGACGCGACCGGACGGGGTGACCTGGTGGCCTCCCTCCAGGCGTGGCTCGCCCGGCACGGGCAGTGGGACGCGGCCGCCGCCGACCTCGGCGTCCACCGGCACACCCTGCGCTACCGGATGAAGCGGGTCGAGGAGATCCTCGGCCGCTCCCTGGACGACCCGGACGTCCGCATGGAACTGTGGCTCGCCCTCAAGGCCAGCCCGCCCCACCGCTGACCCTCCGGGGAGGGGGGTACGCCGCCACGGGGTCCAGAGGCCCTCAGGCGACACTGACAAAGCGGCGCGGCCCCGCCGGGAGGTTCTCCAACGCGGATAAACCGCGAAGCACCCCCGGCGGCCTACCTTGGTGGAGACAAGACCACCGCACACACCGAAGGGCCGGGATTCGCATGACTTCCACCCACGCCTTCTGGCTCGCCGGCCGCCAGGCCACCGGCGAGGACAGCTTCGACGTCCACAACCCGTGGGACGGCCGGCTCGTCGGCACCGTCAGCGTGCCCACCGACGCCCAGGTGGAAGAGGCAGTGGCCGCGGCGCACGCCGTGACGGCGGAGTTCTCCGCGACCCCCGCCCACGTACGGGCCGCCGCCCTGGACCACGTGTCCAAGCGGCTCGTCGAGCGCACCGAGGAGATCGCCCAGCTGATCTCCGCCGAGAACGGCAAGCCCATCAAGTGGGCGCGCGGTGAGGTCGGCCGTGCGGTGTCCGTGTTCCGCTTCGCCGCCGAAGAGGCCCGCCGCTTCAACGGGGGAGAGGCCCAGCGCCTGGACACCGACGCCGGCGGCGTCGGCCGCCTGGCCCTGACCCGCCGCTTCGTCAAGGGTCCGGTCCTCGGCATCGCGCCGTTCAACTTCCCGCTGAACCTGTGCGCCCACAAGGTGGCCCCGGCCATCGCCGTCGGCGCGCCGATCATCCTGAAGCCGGCCCCGGCCACCCCGCTCTCCGGTCTGATCCTCGGCGAGCTGCTCGCCGAGACCGACCTCCCGGCCGGCTCCTGGTCGGTCCTGCCGGTCGCCAACGACAAGATGCCGGCCCTGGTCAAGGACGACCGCCTCCCGGTCATCTCCTTCACCGGCTCCGACACCGTCGGCTACGCCATCCAGCAGTCGGTGCCCCACAAGCACTGCACGCTGGAGCTCGGCGGCAACGCCGCGGCCGTGGTCCTCGCCGACTGGTCCTCCGACGCCGACCTCGACTGGGCCGCGACGCGTATCGCGACCTTCTCGAACTACCAGGCCGGCCAGTCCTGCATCTCCGTGCAGCGCGTGATCGCCGACGCCTCCGTCTACGACCGCCTCGTGGAGAAGGTCGTCGCGAAGGTCCAGGCCCAGGTCACCGGTGACCCGGCGGACGACGCCACCGACGTCGGCCCGCTGGTCTCCGAGGACGCCGCCAAGCGCGTCGAGTCCTGGGTGGACGAGGCCGTCTCCGCCGGCGCCAAGCTGCTCACCGGCGGCAAGCGCGACGGCGCCTCGGTCGAGCCGACCGTCCTCGCCGAGGTCCCGGCGGGCGTCAAGCTCGCCACCGAGGAGGTCTTCGGCCCGGTCCTGACGATCACCAAGGTCGAGAACACCGACGAGGCCTTCGCCGCCGTCAACGACTCGAAGTTCGGCCTGCAGACCGGTGTCTTCACCCGCGACGTCCAGGTCGCCTTCCGCGCCCACCGCGAGCTGGAGGTTGGCGGCGTGATCATCGGCGACGCCCCCTCCTACCGGGCCGACCAGATGCCGTACGGCGGCGTCAAGCAGTCCGGCGTGGGCCGCGAGGGCGTCCGCTACGCGATGGACGACTACACCTACGAGCGCGTCCTGGTCCTCACGGGCCTCGACATCTGACCGACTCGTACGGTCACAGACCGACGGCCGGAGCCTACTGTGCGGGGGCTCCGGCCGTCCCCCTTTTGCCGCGACCCCCGAATCCCCGGCACCCGAAACGGGTACGACTCACACGCAACCGATGGGCAGCCCCCGATGCGGCGAGGTGAGGACCCGGATGTCGGCAACACAGCCCGTACAGCCCAAGGTGACGGAGCGCGAGGCGCGGCAGGTCGCTGAAGCGGCCCGAGAACAGGACTGGCGCAAACCCAGCTTCGCCAAGGAGCTCTTCCTCGGCCGCTTCCGCCTCGACCTGATCCACCCCCACCCGCTCCCCGCCGGCGAGGACGTCCGGCGCGGCGAGGCCTTCCTCGCCCGGCTGCGGGAGTTCTGCGAGACCCAGATCGACGGGCAGCGCATCGAGCGCGAGGCCCGCATCCCCGACGAGACCGTGCGCGGGCTCAAGGAGCTCGGCGCCCTCGGCATGAAGATCAGCCCCGAGTACGGGGGCCTGGGCCTGACCCAGGTGTACTACAACAAGGCCCTCGCCCTCGTCGGCTCCGTCAGCCCCGCCATCGGCGCCCTGCTCTCCGCGCACCAGTCCATCGGCGTGCCCCAGCCGCTGAAGATGTTCGGCACCAAGGAGCAGAAGGACGCCTACCTGCCCCGCTGCGCCACCACCGCGATCAGCGCCTTCCTGCTCACCGAACCCGACGTCGGCTCCGACCCGGCCCGCCTGGCCACCACCGCCGTCCCGGACCCCGAGGACCCCGACACCTACCTCCTCGACGGGGTGAAGCTGTGGACCACCAACGGGGTGGTCGCCGACCTGCTCGTGGTGATGGCCCGGGTACCGAAGTCAGAGGGCCACCGGGGCGGGATCACCGCCTTCGTCGTCGAGGCCGACTCGCCCGGCATCACCGTGGAGCACCGCAACGCCTTCATGGGCCTGCGCGGCCTGGAGAACGGCGTCACCCGCTTCCACCGGGTCCGGGTGCCCGCCTCCCAGCGGATCGGCCCCGAGGGCGCCGGCCTCAAGATCGCGCTGACCACCCTCAACACCGGACGGCTGTCCCTGCCCGCCATGTGCGTCGGCGCCGGCAAGTGGTGCCTGAAGATCGCCCGCGAGTGGTCCGGGGTCCGCGAGCAGTGGGGCCGCCCCGTCGGCCGGCACGAGGCCGTCGGCGCCAAGATCTCCTTCATCGCGGCCACCACCTTCGCCCTGGAGGCCGTGGTGGACCTCGCCTCCCAGATGGCCGACGAGGACCGCAACGACATCCGCATCGAGGCCGCCCTCGCCAAGCTCTACGGCTCCGAGATGGCCTGCCTGATGGCCGACGAGCTGGTCCAGATCCGCGGCGGCCGCGGCTTCGAGACGGCCGAATCACTGGCCGCCCGCGGCGAGCGGGCGGTGCCCGCCGAGCAGCTGCTGCGCGACCTGCGCATCAACCGGATCTTCGAGGGCTCCACCGAGATCATGCACCTGCTGATCGCCCGCGAGGCCGTCGACGCCCACCTCTCCGTCGCCGGCGACCTCATCGACCCCGACAAGGCCCTCGGCGACAAGGCGAAGGCAGGAGCCCGCGCCGCCGGGTTCTACGCCCGCTGGCTGCCCAAGCTCGCCGCCGGCCCCGGCCAGGTCCCCGGCACCTACCGCGAGTTCCACCCGGCCGGGCACCCCGACCTCGCCACCCACCTGCGCTACGTCGAGCGCGGCGCACGCAAACTCGCCCGCTCGACCTTCTACGCCATGTCCCGCTGGCAGGGCCGCATGGAGACCAAGCAGGGCTTCCTCGGGCGGATCGTGGACATCGGCGCCGAGCTCTTCGCGATGAGCGCGGCCTGCGTCCGCGCCGAGCACCTGCGCGCCACCGGTGACCACGGCCGCGAGGCCTACCAGCTCGCCGACGCCTTCTGCCGGCAGTCCCGGCTGCGCGTCGAGGAGCTCTTCGGCCGCCTGTGGGCCAACACCGACGACCTCGACCGCAAGGTGGTCCAGGGCGTCCTGTCCGGCACCTACACCTGGCTGGAGGAAGGCGTCCTCGACCCCTCCGGAGACGGCCCCTGGATCGCGGACGCCGAACCCGGCCCGTCCACGAGGAAAAACGTTCACCGTCCCCTGCGCTGACCTGCCATCATCGGCATTGTTCGGACGGTTGTGCGAGCACGGGTACGAGTGCGAGGCGGACGAGGACGATGCCGACGGCCGAGGAGGACCGGGCCAGCAGGAGGCTGGCCCGGTGCGTGGCGCACCTGCTGCGCCACGCACCGCACCACGTGGTCGCCGCCCTCCTCGACCGGCTCGACGAGCCCGTCCGCAGATACCTGTGCCGTGACGAATGGCTGCCCGCCGCGGCCGTCACCCTGCTCCTGCGCCACGGCACCGACGCCGACCGGCACTACATCGCCCGCAACGCGCACGTCGTCGGCCGCCCCCTGCCCGGACTGCCCGGCCCCGCCCGCTACGCCGCCCGGCCCGGGCCCTCCCCGGAACTGCTGGCCCACGTCGGCCCCGGCCCCTTCACCACCGACGAGCTGACCGCCCTGCTGCGCCGCCACGGCCGCCGCCCCCGCGTCCCGCTCACCCTGCTGCGCATGCCGCACGAGCTCGACCCCGGGCAGCTGCTGCGCGAGCACGCCCGCGCCCCGCTGCCGGCCGGCGCCGTCGAGGCGCTGCTGCTGGCCGGCGGCCTCACCCGCACGGAGTGCCTCGCCCTGCTCGACGCGCGCGCCGGAGGGACGTACGGACGCCACTGGTACCGGCCCGCCGTGCGCGCCGTCCGCATGGGCCTGCTGACCTGTGACGAGCTCGTGGCCCACGTCGCCCCCGCCGCCCGCACCCTGCTCCTCGGCCACCTCCCCGTCACCCGCGGCCTGCGCTGGACCCTGCCCGAGCAGGCCGAGATGCAGTCGGCCGTCCACCGCGCCCTGCGCCCCCCGCTCGGAGAGGACCCCCGGCTCTGGGCCGCTCTGGGCCGAGCTGCCCCGCCGCGCCGCCGCCTTCCCCGGCACCCTGCCCGAGCTGGCCGCCGCGCTGGCCGCGGGCACACCGGCGGCGCCCGGCGCCGTACGGCACGACCCGGCACTGGCCCGGGCCGTACGCCACCTCGCGCCCGAGACGGCCCCCGCCGACCCGGCCGGGGCCTGGGAGCGTGAGCTGGCCCTGGTGAGCCTGGCCGTGCCGATGGACACCGCCGCCGAGGACGTCCGCTGGGTCCGCGACTGCCTGGACCGGGGGCTGCTCACCGGCGCCGACGTCATCCGGCACAAGGTCCCCGCCTGCTGGGCCCTGGACGAGGACCAGTGGCTCGGCGACATCGGCCACCCCGACCGCCACGACCGGCCCGCCGCCGTGCTCGCCGCCCGCGCCGAGGCCGACCGGCTCTTCGACGCGGCCCTCGGCGGCGACCCGGAGGCCTGGTGGCGCGCCGCCCGCGCCCTGCCGGACTTCGCCGGCACCCTCCCCGAACTCCTCGCCCGGGTCACGGACGGGGACTCCGTGTCCAAACGGCCCTGAGGAGCGGCAACAATGGGGGGCATGAGCGACAGTCCAGCCCCCCTCGCCGACCCGCACCTCCTCTTCGACGCCGCGGCCGGCCGCCGGGACATCGTCATCCTCGGGTCCACCGGGTCCATCGGAACCCAGGCCATCGACCTCGCCCTGCGCAACCCCGACCGCTTCCGGGTCACCGCGCTGTCCGCCGCGGGCGGCCGCGTGGAGCTGCTGGCCGAGCAGGCCCGCAAGCTGGGGGTGCGGGCCGTGGCCGTCGCCCGCGAGGACGTGGTGCCGGCCCTGAAGGAGGCGCTGGGCGCCGCGTACGGGCCCGCCGAGCCGCTGCCCGAGATCCTCGCCGGACCCGAGGCGGCGGCCGACCTCGCCGCCTCCCCCTGCCACACCGTGCCACACCGTCCTCAACGGCATCACCGGCTCCATCGGCCTCGCGCCCACCCTCGCCGCGCTCCGCGCCGGCCGGACCCTCGCCCTGGCCAACAAGGAGTCGCTGATCGTCGGCGGCCCGCTGGTCAAGGAGCTGGCGGCGCCGGGCCAGATCATCCCCGTGGACTCCGAGCACGCGGCCCTCTTCCAGGCGCTGGCCGCCGGCACCCGCGCCGACGTCCGCAAGCTGGTCGTCACCGCCTCCGGCGGCCCCTTCCGCGGCCGCACCCGCGCGGAGCTGGCGAAGGTCACCGTCCAGGACGCCCTCGCGCACCCCACCTGGGCCATGGGCCCGGTGATCACGGTCAACTCGGCCACCCTGGTCAACAAGGGGCTCGAGGTCATCGAGGCGCACCTGCTCTACGACATCCCCTTCGACCGCATCGAGGTCGTCGTCCACCCCCAGTCGTACGTCCACTCGATGGTCGAGTTCTCGGACGGCTCCACCCTCGCCCAGGCCACCCCGCCGGACATGCGCGGCCCCATCGCGATCGGCCTCGGCTGGCCGCAGCGGGTCCCCGACGCGGCCCCCGCCTTCGACTGGACCAAGGCCTCCACCTGGGAGTTCTTCCCCCTGGACACCGAGGCCTTCCCGTCGGTCGACCTCGCCCGCCACGTGGGCACCCTGGGCGGTACCGCCCCCGCCGTCTTCAACGCGGCGAACGAGGAGTGCGTCGAGGCCTTCCTCGCCGGCCGGCTGCCGTTCACAGCAATCATGGATACGGTCTCCGCAGTGGTCGATGAGCACGGGACGCCGCGGACGGGAACTTCCCTCACCGTCCAGGACGTCCTCGAAGCGGAGACCTGGGCCAGGGCCCGGGCACGGGAGATGGCGGCGCGGGCCGCCGTGGAGGCGGGCGCATGACGGGTTTGATGACGGTACTCGGGGTCGTGCTCTTCGCGTTCGGCCTGCTGGTCTCCATCGCCTGGCACGAGCTCGGCCACCTCTCCACGGCCAAGCTGTTCGGCATCCGGGTGCCGCAGTACATGGTCGGCTTCGGGCCGACCATCTGGTCGCGCAGGAAGGGCGAGACCGAGTACGGCATCAAGGCCATCCCGATGGGCGGCTACATCCGCATGATCGGGATGTTCCCGCCCGGCGACGACGGCAGGGTCACCGCCCGGTCGACCTCCCCGTTCCGGTCGATGATCGAGGACGCCCGTTCGGCCGCGTACGAGGAGCTCCAGCCCGGCGACGAGAGCCGGCTGTTCTACACGCGCAGGCCCTGGAAGCGCGTCATCGTGATGTTCGCCGGGCCGTTCATGAACCTGGTCCTGGCCGTGGCGATCTTCCTCACCACCCTGATGACCTTCGGGCTGAACACCCAGACCACCGTCGTCAGCTCGGTCTCCGACTGCGTCATCCAGCAGAGCGAGAAGCGCGACAAGTGCGCCGCCGGGGACCCGGCCGCCCCGGCCAAGGCCGCCGGACTCCAGGCGCAGGACAAGATCGTCGCCTTCAACGGCCGGCCGGTCAGCGACTGGTCCGTCCTCCAGAAGGACATCCGCGCCACCGTCGGCCCCGCCACCATCACCGTCGAGCGGGCCGGCAGGCGCCTCGACCTGCACGCCAACCTGATCGAGAACAAGGTCGCCAAGACCGACGCCGACGGCCGCTACGTCAAGGACCAGTACGTCACCGCCGGCTTCCTCGGCTTCGCCCCCGCCGTCGGCTACGTCCCGCAGACCTTCGGCCAGTCCGTCGACCGCATGGGCGAGATGATGGAGGCCGGCGTCCAGTCCCTGGTCGACCTCCCCGGCAAGGTCCCGGACCTGTGGAACGCCGCCTTCAACGGGGCCGAGCGCAAGCAGGACAGCCCCATGGGCGTCGTCGGCGCGGCCCGTGTGAGCAGCCAGATCTTCAACCTCGACATCCCCGCCCAGTACCAGCTGGTGTTCTTCCTGAACCTGCTGGCCGGGTTCAACCTGTCGCTGTTCCTGTTCAACATGCTCCCGCTGCTCCCGCTCGACGGCGGCCACATCGCCGGCGCCCTGTGGGAGTCCGTCCGCCGCACCGTGGCGAAGGTCTTCCGGCGCGCCGACCCGGGCCCCTTCGACGCTGTCTCTTA
>NZ_JZWV01000339.1 GCF_000966975.1 Streptomyces katrae
CGAAGCTGATGCCCGCCGCGTACGTGGTCGCGGGCGTCTTCGTCTGCTTCACCCTGCTGGTCCTCGTCGCGGACGTGGTCAACCCGATCAAGATCAACTAGCGGAACGGGCCGCACCGCCGCGCACGCCGGAGCCGGGCACGCACCGTGCCCGGCTCCCTACGTTCGGGTGGCGCCGCCCCCTCGGATGCGTGGGGCACGCGCGCATTGGCGTAACCTCAAAGGCCGGAGCCCGCCGATCTCGGGACCTCGATCCACACCTTGGGGTTGCACAGCAGATGACTGCCATCTCTCTCGGAATGCCGTCCGTGCCGACGAAGCTTGCCGACCGCCGGGTCAGCCGCAAGATCCAGGTCGGCTCCGTGGCCGTCGGAGGCGACGCACCCGTCTCGGTGCAGTCGATGACCACCACCCGGACGTCCGACATCGGCGCCACGCTCCAGCAGATCGCCGAGCTGACCGCCTCCGGCTGCCAGATCGTCCGCGTCGCCTGCCCCACGCAGGACGACGCCGACGCGCTCGCCGTGATCGCCAAGAAGTCGCAGATCCCGGTCATCGCCGACATCCACTTCCAGCCCAAGTACGTGTTCGCCGCGATCGACGCCGGCTGCGCCGCCGTCCGCGTCAACCCGGGCAACATCAAGCAGTTCGACGACAAGGTCAAGGAGATCGCGAAGGCCGCGGGCGACGCGGGCACCCCGATCCGCATCGGCGTCAACGCCGGCTCCCTCGACGCCCGGCTGCTGAAGAAGTACGGCAAGGCCACCCCCGAGGCGCTGGTCGAGTCCGCGCTGTGGGAGGCCTCCCTCTTCGAGGAGCACGACTTCCGCGACATCAAGATCTCGGTCAAGCACAACGACCCGGTCGTCATGGTCGAGGCCTACCGCCAGCTCGCCGCCCAGTGCGACTATCCGCTGCACCTCGGCGTCACCGAGGCCGGCCCCGCCTTCCAGGGCACCATCAAGTCCGCCGTGGCCTTCGGCGCCCTGCTCTCCCAGGGCATCGGCGACACCATCCGCGTCTCGCTCTCCGCGCCCCCGGCCGAGGAGATCAAGGTCGGCATCCAGATCCTGGAGTCGCTCAACCTCCGCCAGCGCCGCCTGGAGATCGTCTCCTGCCCGTCCTGCGGCCGAGCCCAGGTCGACGTCTACAAGCTGGCCGAGGAGGTCACGGCGGGCCTCGACGGCATGACCGTTCCGCTGCGCGTGGCCGTCATGGGCTGCGTCGTCAACGGCCCCGGTGAGGCCCGCGAGGCCGACCTCGGCGTCGCCTCCGGCAACGGCAAGGGGCAGATCTTCGTCAAGGGCGAGGTCATCAAGACCGTCCCCGAGTCCAAGATCGTGGAAACCCTCATCGAAGAGGCCCTGAAGATCGCCGAGCAGATGGAGAAGGACGGGGTCGCCTCCGGCGAGCCCAGCGTCGCCATCGGGGTCTGAGACCCTTCGGCGTCCGAGCCCCGATCCGTTCCGGCGAGCCCTGGCCCCGCCCCCTCCGAGAGGGGGCGGGGCCAGGGCCTTTTCGTGACCTGTGCGACGCGGCATCCCCTCGTCCCGGCGGGTACAGTGCGGAGACCAGCAGACCTGCACGGTGAGGCCCCAGTGTTGACGCAGACCACCACCCGGGTCCTTGAGCCCAGTGATCTCGACGCCGCGCTCGCCATCCTCGGACGCGAGCCGGTCGAGAACGCCTTCGTCACCTCCCGGGTCCAGGTCGCCGGACTCGACCCCTGGCGCCTGGGCGGCGAGATGTGGGGCTGGTACTCCGGCGGCGAACTCCGCTCCCTGTGTTACGCGGGCGCCAACCTCGTCCCCGTCTGCGCGGGCCCCGAGGCCGTCCGCGCCTTCGCGGACCGGGCCCGCCGCACCGGCCGCCGCTGCTCCTCCATCGTCGGCCCCGCCGAGGCCACCCGGCTGCTCTGGCAGCTCCTGGAGCCCAGCTGGGGCCCCGCCCGCGACGTCCGCGCCCACCAGCCGCTCATGGCCACCGAGCGGCCCTCCACCGAGATCGCGCCCGATCCGCTCGTCCGCCGGATCCGCAAGGACGAGATGGACATGATCATGCCCGCCTGCGTGGCCATGTTCACCGAGGAGGTCGGCATCTCCCCCCTCGCCGGGGACGGCGGACTGCTCTACCAGGCCCGCGTCGCCGAGCTGGTCGGCAGCGGCCGCTCCTTCGC
>NZ_JZWV01001757.1 GCF_000966975.1 Streptomyces katrae
GACCAGGGCGAGCGCGACGACGGCACCGGCCAGGGCGACGGCGCCCATCCCCAGTAGCCGATCGCGGCCTCCCAAGTGCCGTGCGGGGCGGAGGCGAAGTCCCCGGGGAAGGTCGCGCCGATCCCCGCCCCCCACCAGAAATGGGGGGCCGCGTAGGCGATCGCCGCTCCTGCCGCCACGTAACCCGGCAAGGTACGCCGAACTGTCGTAACCCGGCAAGGTCCGCCGTACTGTCGCCGTCATCTCTCTTCCCCCGAGGTCTCGTTCCCGTCCGGCACGCCCACCGCGTCCCGTCTGGGAAGACACTGCCCGAGCCGTGCTCCGGGCGCGTCGGTCACCGGGAGTAACCCTTCTCCCCCGCGTGGGGGAGAAGGGTTGCTCCCGCCTCGGCGTGCCGATCCACCAGTCGGCCCCATGAGGCCGCCGCGACCACCGCTGGGGGGTGCTGGGGGTCAGGGGAGGAACGTCACCGAGGGGAAGGCCGGGGACGGGGCGGTGAGGAGGGGGGTGGGGTGGTGGCGGAGGTGGGCGTCGAAGAAGGCCAGGGGGTAGGCCTGTTGGATCTTGATCGCCTCGTTGGGG
>NZ_JZWV01001758.1 GCF_000966975.1 Streptomyces katrae
TCCCGCTGTTCGCCGACGCGGTGTCGTTCGCGGTCTCCGCGCTGCTCGTACGGTCGCTGCCCGCCGTGCCGCGGCCGGTGCCGCAGGCCCGCGAGTCGCTGCTGCGGCAGGCGCGGGCCGGCGCCTCGTACGTGTTCCGGGACCGGCTGCTGCTGGGGCTCGCGCTGCGCCCGGCGGTCGGGAACATCGCCTTCCTCGCCGTGGAGACCGTCCTCGCCCTGTTCGCGCACGACCGGCTCGGCATCGGCTCCTTCGGCTTCGGCCTGCTCCTGACGGCGGAGGCCACGGGCGGTCTGCTCGGTGCCGGCATCGCCTCCTTCCTGGGCCGGCGGCTCGGCACCGGCACCGCCCTGACCTGCACGGCCGCGATCGAGGGCCTCGCCATCCTGGGCCTGGCCGCCTCCCCGAACCCGTACGCCGCCGGTCTCGCGCTCGCCGTCTGCGGCGCGGGCATGGGCGCCACCATGGTGCTCGCGCCCTCCCTGCGCCAGACGATCGTGCCGCCCGAGCTGATGGGCCGGGTCGCCTCCACCTCCCGGATGCTCGCCATGTGCGCCGCACCGTTCGGCGC
>NZ_JZWV01001759.1 GCF_000966975.1 Streptomyces katrae
CGGTTCGGCGACCGCCTGCACCTCCTGCCCGCCTGCACGGACGCCTTCCTCCTCGACGTCCGCCTCTCCACGGTCCGCGCCCGCGAGGCCGCCCTCGAACGCGCCCTCGCCCCCGTCGAGTCCGACTACGACGTCATCCTCATCGACTGCCCGCCCAGCCTCGGCCTGAGCATGGACGCGGCGATCTACTACGGCCGCCGCCGCGACACCGAACAGCCGGGCGCCTCCGGCG
>NZ_JZWV01001760.1 GCF_000966975.1 Streptomyces katrae
GAGGACTCCTCGGCCGACGCCTACGACCTCCTCACCTCCCAGATCAACGACCTGCGCGACGACCTCAGCCTGGACATCGACTACCTCGGCCTCGTCGTGACCCTCTACGACGGCCGCCGCGGCTACATCGCCACCAGCTCCCTCCAGGCCTGGATGGACATAAAGGATCCCCGGGTCGTGGCGATCGTCCCCGACCTCAAGGAACAGCGCGAGTCCGTCCGTCTGAAGCAGCCCCTCTTCGTCTACGCCCCCAACGGCGACCAGGCCGTCGCCCTGCGCGCACTCGCCCGGGAGATCTCATGAGCAGCAAGGCCGACAAGCTCGGCGTCTCGGCGTCCTTCGCACGGGCCCAGCC
>NZ_JZWV01001761.1 GCF_000966975.1 Streptomyces katrae
AGGCCCTGGCCCACAACCCGTTCAACCTCCGCGAGGACCTCACCGACCTCGACGAGCTGGCCCAGTCCCTCACCGTGCGGGGCCAGCTGCAGCCCCTGGCGGTCGCGACCCGGATGGCCTTCATGGAGGCCCACCCGGGCGCCACCGACGGCCTCGGCCGCGCCCCCTACGTGGTCATCGACGGCAACCGCCGCCTGGCGGCCGCCCAGCTGGCCGGGCTCAAGACGATGCACATCCACGTCAACGACGCCCTGTCCGCATCGGCCGCAGACATCCTCGAATCCGCGCTCATCGCCAACGTCCACCGGGTCGACGTGGCCCCCATGGACCAGGCCCGCGCCCTCCAGGAACTCGTCGACGTCCACGGCTCCCAGGCCCAGGTCGCCAAGCGGATCGGCAAGACCCCCGCGTGGGTCTCCCAGCGCCTGACCCTCCTCAACCTGACCCCGGACCTCCAGGACAAGGTCGAATCCGGGGAGCTGAAGGTCGAGCCGGCCCGCCGCATCGGCCGCCTCCCCCAGGAGCAACAGGCGGCGGCCGCCGCCGAGAGCATTAACGCCGTTAACC
>NZ_JZWV01001762.1 GCF_000966975.1 Streptomyces katrae
ATCGTGATCGGTTCCCACCTTCTTCTGCCCCTCGTAGACGTCCACCGTGACCTGAATTTCGTAGTCGGACTTGACGGCATTCTTCGTCGTCGTCGGCGTGGACCAGGAGCCGCTCTGGCTGGCGTAGAGAGTGGTCTCGAAGGGGCTGTCCCACGTGGGTCCTCCAAAACCCGTGCTGTCGGCGGTCATGACCGATGTGACGACCCGGACCTTCGATCCCTTCGGGAAGTCGACGCCCCACCCCTTGAAGGAGTATTTCATGCCGCCCTTATTGCAGGTGACGGACGCGTAGGTCTCTCGGGTAGCCGCTGCGGCTCCGTGCGCTGCGCTCACCGGGGCGGATGCGGCCAGCAGTGAAGCTGCGAGCAGGAATGAGGTGACGCGAAAGTTGGTCATGGAACTCATGGTGACCGAGCGGTAGCATGGAACTCATGGTGACCAAGCGGTAGGCGATTCGGCGCCGAATATCCGCGAGATTCGCCAGGAAGTGTCATTGCCATGAAAGTAGTCATGTCCCGCAGTTCGGTAATCGGATCGCATTCAATCGCGCCGTTCCACGA
>NZ_JZWV01001763.1 GCF_000966975.1 Streptomyces katrae
CGGCGTCCTCACCGCGGACGGCCCCGAAGACCAGCTCGCCGTACGCCCCGACGGGGTGTTCGCCCGCCGCCTCACCCGCATCCCCGAGGCGGAAGCCCGGCGCACCGCGGAGTGGAAGCCCCGCGGCACGGTGCTGATCACCGGCGGGACCGGGGCCCTCGGCGGACACGTGGCCCGGCTCCTCGCCGCCCGCGGCGCCGCACACCTCGTCCTGGCCGGCCGCCGCGGCCCCGCCGCCGAGGGCGCCGCCGAACTGACCGCCGAACTGGAGGCGCTGGGCGCCCGGGTGACCGTCGCCGCCTGCGACGTGGCCGACCGGGACGCCCTCGCCCGGCTCCTGGCCGAACTCACCGGCCCGGACGCCGCACACCCGCTCACCGCCGTCGTGCACACTGCCGGCACCGACACCCCCGGACTGCTGGCCGACACCGACCCGGCCGCCTTCGGCGCCGTCCTGGCCGCGAAGGCCGCGGGCGCCGTCCACCTCGACGCCCTCCTCCGCGAACTCCCCGGCGGCCACGAGCTCGACGCGTTCGTCCTGTTCTCCTCCATCGCCGGCG
>NZ_JZWV01001764.1 GCF_000966975.1 Streptomyces katrae
CCGC
Source organism: Streptomyces katrae (assembly GCF_000966975.1). GTDB lineage: Bacteria > Actinomycetota > Actinomycetes > Streptomycetales > Streptomycetaceae > Streptomyces > Streptomyces katrae. The sequence goes on from NZ_JZWV01001764.1 coordinate 5, forward strand.
CGCACCGGCCGCCCCCGCCCGCCCCGCGAGAGCCGCAGCAGCGCCGCCGTCTGGACCAGCAGCAGCACCGCCAGCCCCGCCGTGGCCGCGAGCCCGTGTCCCTCCCAGGCGCCGGCCCCGGCCAGGGCCACCCCCACCGCGGTGAGCGCGACGAGGAACCGGCCCCCCAACTCCGCCTCGGTGCCGTGCGGCACGGCCGAGCCCGCCACGAACACCGCCAGCAGCACGGGGATCCACGGCGTCCCGGGATCACGCAGCAGCGCGGCGGCCCCGGACTCCACCGCGAGGAGCAGGAAGTTGCGCAGGAGGAATCCAGGCATGGACACATCATGCCGGGGAAATCCGGGTGCGCACCCGCCCCCGGCCCACATAAGGTCGAACACAAGGGCGGGGTCGTAGCACAGAGGTAGTGCGCCTACACAGCATGGAGGAGGACGCCGGTTCGAATCCGGCCGCCCCGCCCCCCTGCACCTCCCTCACCCCTCCGTGGTTGGATGAACGGCAAGGACGGGGTCGTAGCACAGAGGTCGTTGCGCCTCCTTGCTCAGGAGG
>NZ_JZWV01001765.1 GCF_000966975.1 Streptomyces katrae
GGGTAGGGGCGAGGGCGGAAACCCGGTCGCCCACGAAGTCGATGACGGCGTTGTACACATCGACCATCTTGTTGTGCTGGGCCACCGGGTCGAGGCTGCCAAAGCGCCATACAAAGCCTTGGTGGCCTCCTCCACGCTTAGCCCGCTCGGATGGGCCGGAAACTCGAAGGCATACAGAGGCTGATCCTTGCCCTTGGCAGGATCGATATGCCGGAGACGCAGCTTCTTACTCAGCGCAAGATCCATGAAACTGCCTTCACGGGCTGGACGGAGGGCCGCGGCAAAGCCGACGCAGTCCACGACCGGCGATGCCACCACACCAACCCAACCCCCGCACCACCCCAAACCAGTGCCAATACGTTTCCCCCGCACGCCGCACTCCCGGCTTCCACCCGACACACCACCAGCCAATGGCGTCCCGCCACGGGAGAACATGTGAACAGGCGCGCCCATGACAGCCGGCCATCCCCGCGATGGGCGCCTGACGGCAGCAACTTGGTCACCTCATGACAGCCATGATCAGCATCACTG
>NZ_JZWV01001766.1 GCF_000966975.1 Streptomyces katrae
GGCGTACACGCTGCCGGTGACGGCGGGGGCCCTGGCGGTGGGGGTGGTGCGGCGCCGCCGGGATCCGGGGGCCTCCTCCTGGGCGGCGTACGGGCCGGGGCTGGGGGCGACGCTGCTGCCGGGTCTGGTGGCCGTCTGGGGGGACCCGTACTGGCCGCGTCCGCTGCTGCTGGGCCTGGGCGCGCTCGTGGTGACCCTGGTGGGGGCGCACCGCCGGCTGCGGGCACCGCTGCTGCTGGGCGGGTTCGCCCTGGCGGGGGTGGCGGTGCACGAGCTGGCCCCGTACGTGGTCCAGGTGGCGGGTCTGCTGCCGCGCTGGGTGCCGCCGGCGCTCGCGGGAGTGCTGCTGCTGGCGGTGGGGGCGACGTACGAGAGGCGGCTGCGGGATGCCCGCAGGCTGCGCGAGGCCCTCGGCCGGTTCCGCTGAGGGACCGGCGGGCGGGTACGGCAGAGGCCCCGGAGACTCTTGCGAATCTCCGGGGCCTCTGCTCCGGGTGGGCGATACTGGGATCGAACCAGTGACC
>NZ_JZWV01001767.1 GCF_000966975.1 Streptomyces katrae
TGCGGGCCGCTGCCGGAGCGGGCGGTGGACCCGAGGGGGTGCTGCGGCTGGAGGTGCTCGGGCCGCTCGCCGGGCTGCGGGCCGGGCCCGGCCGGATCGGGCTCGAACGGCGGGGGGAGAGCGCCGGGTTCGTACTGACCGGCTACGACGCCCAGGGCGCGACCGCGCCCGTCGAGCCCCGGGACCTGACCCTGGACTACGACCGCTCCCGCTGGCGGGTCACCGAGGACGGCCGGGGCGGCTTCACCGTCACGGCCCTCGTCCCGCAGGCCTCCGGCCGGCTGACCGCGACCGTCAGGACCACCGGTGCCACCGCCGGACTTGCCCTCGGGGTCGGCTCGGCGGCCGCCCCCCTGGCCGGCTTCGAGGACGCCGCCGCCTGGACGGGCCCGGGCGCGGCCCCCGCCGAGGGCCACCCCGGACCCGGGCTCGCCCTGGAAGCGCGCGCCGACGCCGCCGCGGCCCCGCCCCGGCCGCTGCCCGTACCGGAGCTGACCCGCGCCCTGTCCC
>NZ_JZWV01001768.1 GCF_000966975.1 Streptomyces katrae
CCCCCCGGTAGCCCCTCACCCGCACCCCCCGCCCCGGCGGGCGTACACCGCCACCCTTGCGCCCCTGACCTCCGTCACCGAGCAGCGGTCGAAGTCGGCCGTCAGGGTGTCGCGTTTCTCCGCCTCCGCCGGGTACGGGTCCAGCGGCTGGTCCGCCGGGTCCATGAGGGCCAGCACCCTCGGGGACGACAGCAGTGCCTGCCGGACCCGCTCAGGGGGGAGTTCCGTGCCGTGGAGGGTGTGCGAGGCGGCCGGGGAGGCGGCCAGGGCGACGTCGCGCAGCCCTCCGTACAGCTGCGGCGAGGACAGCAGCCACTCCCGCCTGCGCGACGGCATGAACAGCACGGCGTCCCCCGGCCGCCCCTCTTCCCGGACCGCCGCCGCCACCGCGAGGACGTCGTCCCTGCGGCTCTCCGGGGTCCGCAGCCACGCCGACCACACCCCCGCCGGCACCAGCAGCGCGGCCGCCACCACCCACGGCACCCACCCCCGCACCTTCGCCGCC
>NZ_JZWV01000340.1 GCF_000966975.1 Streptomyces katrae
CGGCACCCCGCTCCCGGCCGTCCCGGACCCGGACGCACCCGACCCCGGCACCCCGGCCCCCGGCCCACCGGATCGGAAGGCACCCGCCACCGGGACGGCGCCCGACACCGGGACGGCGCCCGCCTCCGGCGTCGGCGCGGCGGGCCCGGAGGGCACCGGTACGGGCGCCACCGAGGCCGGCGCTCCGGGCTCGCCCGCCGTCCCGGCCCCGCCGGCCGTCCCGGCGGCGGTGTCCGCCCCGCGGCGGCCGGGGGCGAACCCCCGGCGGGGGAGGGGCCGCAGGCCCAGGCGGGAGACCTCCCAGTCGGGGGCGTCCTCGTACAGCCGGGTGTCCGGGACGCGCAGCTCCGGCCCGAACAGGGTCGACAGCTGCGGCCGCGGCCGGCCCGTCTGGAGGGCGACCACCTCCCGCAGCACGCCCGTCAGCTGGTCCGCCATCTCCTGCGCGGACGCGAACCGCCGCCCCGGATCCGGATCGGTGGCCCGCACCAGGAGCCGGTAGAACGACTCGTACCGCTGGAACACCTCGATGTGCTCCGGGTCCGGCAGCGAGTCCGCGAACACGTTCGTGTAGCCCTGGAAGTCGAACGTCAGGACCGCCAGCGTCCGCGCCACCGTGTACAGGTCGGAGGCCACCGACGGGCCCAGCTCCGCGACCTCCGGCGCCTGGTAGCCCACCGTGCCGTAGATGGCCGACTCCTCGTCGTCCATCCGCCGCACCGCGCCCATGTCGATCAGCTTCAGCTGGTCCTGCTGCTGGATCGCGTTGTCCACCTTGAAATCGCAGTACAGCAGGTTGCGGCTGTGCAGGTGCCCGAGGGCCTCCAGGGCCTCGATGCCGTACGCGCACGCCTGCTCCACCGGCAGCGGATCACGCCGCCCGTCCGGCCGGCGCCGCTCGTTCGCGATCTCCTTGAGCGACTTGCCGCCGACGTACTCCATGACGATGTACCCGTCCAGCGAGCCCGTCCGCTGGTCGAGGTGCTCCACGAAGTTGTAGATGCGGACGATGTTGGAGTGCTCGATCTCCGCCAGGAAGCGCCGCTCGGAGATCGCCGCCTCCATCGCGTCCTGGTCCCCGGTGTCCAGGAGGCCCTTGAGCACCACCCACCGGTGCGAGACCGCCCGGTCCACCGCCAGGTACACCCAGCCCAGCCCACCGTGCGCCAGGCAGCCCGCCACCTCGTACTGGCCGTGCACCACGTCCCCGGCGCGCAGCTTCGGTACGAACGAGTACGGGTGCCCGCACTTGGTGCAGAACCCCTCCGTACGCCCCGGCCGGTCACCCCGCGCCCGGCCCACCGGCGCCCCGCAGTCCGAACGCGAGCAGAACCGCTTGCGCTCCGGCACCTCCGGGTTCTCCAGCACCGCCGAAGAAGGGTCCGGACGCGGCACCTCCGGCACGCTGACCAGCCCCGCGCCCAGCCGGCTGCGCCCCGAGGACCCGGCCGCCGAGCCCGAACTGCGCACCGAGACCGACCTGCTGGACCCCGCGCCCGCCAGGGACCGCGACAGCCGCCCGGACACCGAGCGGCGCGAGGACGAGGACCGGGAGGACGCCGAGCGCGCCGACGCCGAGGAACGGCCGGAGCCGCGCGAGCCCGCCGAGCCCCGGGAGTCCCCCTGCCGGGCGGCGCTCGTCATGCCCGTCGGCAGGCAGTACACCTCGCCGCCGCCCATGTCCTCGTACGCGCCCGGGCAGCCGGAACGCAGGCAGGGCGATCCGATCAGGCTCATGCGTCCTCCTCCCCGGTCCCCTCGGGCCGGTGGTCCTCCGGCGGGGCCAGCGCCTCCGCCGCCGCCCGCTGGTAGCGCAGCACGGCGCCCTCCGCCGCCCGCAGGTCGCACGGCGCGCTCCACAGCATCCGCCGGGCCGTGTCGTAGCGCTCGACCAGCAGCGGATCCTCCGCCATGCCGTGCCGGGCCACCTTGGCCCGGTACGCGTCGAGCCGGCCGCGCAGCTCGGCCCGGACCGCCAGCGGCGCCGTCACCGCCGTCAACGATTCGCGGGCCCGCCGGAGTTCCTCCTCGGCCCGGTCCTCCAGCGCGTCCAGCAGCGGGGACAGCCGGTGCCACTGCGACTGCCTGCGGTACTCGGCCGCCGCCGCCAGCTGCTCCTGCAGGGCCGTCGGCGGGCCGCTGACGGCCGGCACCTCCGACGCCGCGATCTTCGCCAGCACCTCCCCGCGCGCCGTCCGCGCCTCGGACAGGGTCCGGTCGGCCCGCGAGAGCACGTCCCGCAGGGCGATCAGCCGCGCCTCCGCGTCCTGCCGCACCGTCAGCACCGCCTCGACCTCCCGGCGCACGTCGTCCAGCGCGCGGGCCGCCCGGTCGTAGCGGGCCGTGTCGGGCCGGCCGCCGCCCGGGGCGGAACTCCCCGACGCGGGCACCCAGAACGCCAGC
>NZ_JZWV01000341.1 GCF_000966975.1 Streptomyces katrae
GCACCCAGAACGCCAGCGGGTCGGCGATCACCGCCTCCCGCAGCTGCGCCAGCTCGGCGGTGATCTCCTCCAGGTCGTCCCCCGACGGGTGCTCACCCGGCCGGACCCCCACCGAACGCGCCAGCGCACGCGTCCGGTGCAGCTCGGCGGCGAGCAGGTCGATCCGTGCGGGCAGCGCCGACCACACGGCGTCGGCGGCGACCACCACGTCCAGCGAGGCCGCGTACAGCTCGTTCATCCGGGCCACCAGCTCGGCCAGTGAGAACCGCTCCGCCAGCGCGGCTCCCTCCACCCCGGCCCCCGCGATCGTCACGCCCGGCCCGCGCAGCCGCTCCGTCAGCTCCGCCAGGTCCTCACGGCTCGGCCAGCGGCGCCGCTCGCGGATCTCCCGGGCGGCGGCCAGCGCCCCGCTGTAGGCGTCGAAGTACGTCCACAGCCGGGTCACGGCCGCGTCGGCGGCGGCCCAGCGCTCCTTGGTGACCCCGCTCAGCGCGGCGCCCTCCAGCAGCCGGCGTCCGGCATGGTCCTGCAGCGCCAGCAGCGAGGTCTCCACGGCCTCGTGCTCGGCGCCGAGGCGTGCCAGCGCACGGTCGACGTCGTCCCGGTCCATCAGCCCCGTCTGGCTCACGTACGGCTCCGATCCTGCCCCGCGAGCGGGCGGTACCCCCACCACCGGCCTCAGCCCTCCCGGTACTTGGGCGCGGGCGGCACCGCGGCCTTCGGCAGCACGTCCTCGAAGTGCTTGCGGTAAGAGGTCGCCCACGGGCTCTGGTCACCACCCGCGCGGTAGTTCTCCAGCACCTTGTTGACCCGGCGCACCAGGTCCGAGGCGCCCTTGTTCATCGCCACACCGTAGAACTCGCGGGTGAACGGCGCGCCGACCAGCTGCACCGACGGGTCCTGCGCCGCCTGTCCGGCGGCCAGCGCGTTGTCGGTGATGATCCCGTCGACCTCGCCGAGCTGGAGCCGCACCAGGCAGTCCAGCTGGTTCGGCACCGAGACCGGCACCGCGCCGTAGCCCTGGGACTTCAGGGCCGCCTCCGCCGTGGATCCGGCGGCCGTGCAGATCCGGCGGCCCTTCAGCGAGGCGTCGTACCCGGTGATCGGGGAACCCTTGGGCGCCAGGACCTGCTGGCCCGCCTCGAAGTAGGCGGTGGAGAACGCCACGTCCTCCAGCCGCTTGCAGTTGATCGTCATGGTCCGCACGACGATGTCGACCCGGCCCTCCTGGAGCGCCGGGATGCGCTGGCTGGTGGGGATGGCCCGGTAGATGACCGCCTCCTCGTTGCCCAGGATGTCCTTGGCTATGGCCTTCACGAGGTCGATGTCGAAGCCGTCGAGGTGCCCGTCGGGATTGCGGTAGCCCCACTTGAAGCTGTTCTGGTCCACGCCCGCGACCAGCTTGCCCGCCTTGCGGATCCGCTCGATCGTCGGCCCGTCCAGCGCGGACGGCCGCAGGCTGGCCTCCGGGTCCTGGCAGGTGTCGGTGAGGGTGAACGGGGCCGCGTCCACCGACGCGGGGTCACTCACCACCGCGGGGTGGTGCCCGGTGCCCGGCGAGGAGTGCGCCAGCGGCAGCAGCACCGCCGCGGCCGTCATCGCGCAGGCGGCGGCCATCGCGCTCACCCCGCCCCAGCCGCGCAGCCGCCCGGCCGCACGCCGCAGCCGGTCGGCCCGCTCCGCCCGTGTCCGCCGTATCCGCATCGCACTCACCTGTACTCCGAAAGCCTGCGACCGATACCGAGGAGGGCCGCGCCCGCGCCGACGACCGCCAGCACCGCCGCACCCGTCACCAGCCCGCCCAGCGCGCCGAGCCCGCCCCGGGCGGCCAGGGTGAACTGCTTCTGCTCATGGGCGACGGCCTGCTCCAGGGAGGCGTCCACCGTGTCGAACGAGGCCCCGCTGCTGTCCTTCTGCCCCTTGCCCCCGATCACCTGGGGCAGGGCGAGCTCGTAGTCGCCCCTCACGTCGGACTCCCGCGCCGCCGCGTGCCGCTGCTTCCACTGCGCCACACCCGCGACGGCCTTCGCCACCGGATCCCGGCCGCTCGCGTCGTCGGCCAGCTCCAGCGCCCGCGCCAGCCCCGCGTCGAGCTGCTTCATGTTCTTCGCGTAGTCCACGTCGTACTTGTCGGACTTCTTGTCCTCGGCCAGTACGGCACCCCGCGCGATCAGCGTCAGGTTCTCGTTGGCCCGCGCCTGGAGCGAGGCGATCCGGGCGTCGTTGAGCACCTTCAGCGACTCCTGCCCGTCCGCCCGCGCCTCGCCCAGCCCCGACCGGGCCACCGTCTGCCCCACCGTCAGCCACAGCAGCACCACGGCGGTCGCCGCCGTCGCCGCCAGCAGGCCGTGGTTGAAGACCCGGTGCGTGAGCAGGTAGTTGCGCCGCTGCGCCCACACCAGGGCGGCGAGCGCCAGTACCCCCGCGCCCGTCGCGGCCAGCGGCCAGCCACGGGCCTCGTCGTAGTCCGTGTACAGCCGCCCCGTCTCCGCCTCGTACAGCCGCTGGGCGGCCGGCAGCAGCACCGTGCTCATCTGCTCGTTGGCGTAGCGCAGGTACGCGCCGCCCAGCGGCAGGCCCTGCCGGTTGTTCGCGCGGGCCTGCTCGATCAGGCCGGTGTAGCGGGGCAGCTGCTCGCCGAGCAGTGCTATCTCCTTGCGGGACTCCCCGCCCGCCCCGGTGTTCGCCGCCGCGCTCACCAGCAGCCGGGAGGCGTTCGCCATGTCCTTCTCGTAGCGCTGGCGGACCTCGCGCGGCTCCTGCGCGCCCGCCAGGAACCCGCTGGAGGAGGCCGTGTCGGCGTCCGCCAGGGAACGGTAGATGCTCGCCGCGTCCGCGCTCAGCGGCTGGCTGCGGCCCACGACGTCCTCCGCGGCCGTCACCCGGCCCGAGATCTCCCAGACCGCCACCACGCCGAACAGCAGCACCAGCGCCGCCAGTACCGCGCCGATGATCCGCAGCCGGCCCGGCTCGGTCGTCGCCGCCGCGCGCAGCCGCTCCACGCCCTCGGCCCAGGCCGTACCCCGCCCGGCCGCCGGCCCGGCGGGTGCCCCGGAGGCACCGCCCCCGGGCGCGGACGGGCGTGTCGTGATGGCCACCCTGACCTCCCCCTCGGTCCCTCTGCTCCGCAGCAGTATGGCCGTAGTGGCGCCGGACCACAGCACCCGGTGCTCGATCTTGGACGATCCCCTCCCCGGACCGCCCCGATCACCCTCCCCCCGGCATCCCCACCGCCCCTTCACCGTCAATACGCCCGGCCCGCCCCCACGGTTCCGCCCGGCCCGCTCCCCGGCGCAGGTTCAGCCGAATTGGTTACGGAGCCTGCCGTGCGCCCCGGCCGGCGCCCCCAGGGCGTCCAGGCCGAGCAGGGCCGCGCCCAGCACCGGCGGGGCCGTGACCACCGAGAGGCGGGCGCGCGGGGCCCGGGCGGACAGCAGCTCCCCGATCCGGCCGTTGAGCTGCGGATGCCCGGCCGCGAGGACCCCGCCGCCCAGCAGCACCGGCACCTCCTCCGCCAGCAGCCCCAGCCGCTCCAACGCCACCGAGGCCAGCGCCACCACCTCCTCGGCCTGCCGCTCCACGATCGCCGAGGCCACCGCGTCGCCCTCCGCGGCCACCGCGAACAGCACCGGCACCAGCTCGTGCAGCCGCCCCCGCGGGATCCCGCCCAGGTGCACCGCCTCGATCAGCCCGGCCATCGCCCCCAGCCCGAAGTGCCCCGGCAGGGCCTTCGCCAGCCCGGTGGGCCCGCCGCGCCCGTCCTCGGCCCGCGCCGCCCACCACACGGCCTCCTCCGCCAGGCCGCCCCCGCCGCCCCAGTCCCCGGAGATCCGCCCCAGCGCCGGGAAGCGGGCGGTGCGCCCGTCGGGCAGCATGCCCACGCAGTTGATGCCCGCCCCGCACACCACGGCGACCCCCCGCGGCCGGTCCACCCCGGCCCGCAGGACCGCGAAGGTGTCATTGCGGACCTCGACCGCCTCCGCCCAGCCGCGCGCGGCGATCGCGTCCGCCAGCTGCCGCTCCTCCACCGGCAGGTCGGCGTTGGCCAGGCAGGCCGAGACCCGGAAGGCGTACGGCGGCCCGGCCAGCCCGGCGGCGCGGGCGGCCGCCGCGACGGCCTCACCGAGGACGTCGACAGCCGCCCCGACCCCCGTCCGGGGCGGCTGGAAACCTCCGGAGCGGCCGGTTCCGAGGACGGTGCCGTCGGCGCCGACCAGAACCGCGTCCGTCTTGCTGTTCCCCGCGTCCAGGGCGAGCACCGCCGCGGGGGAGGGGCGGCTCACGCCCATGGCAGGTACTCCTTGTTGTGCGCGAGCAGCCGGTCGGTCAGCGCCTCCGCCAGGTCGAACTGCCCGACCAGCGGGTGCGCGAGGAGCGCCCGGGCGACCCGCTCGCGCCCGCCGCGCAGCGCGGCGTCCAGCGCGAGGTCCTCGTACGCCGTCACGTGCGCGAGGAGTCCCGTGTACACGGGGTCCGGGCGGGGGACGGCCAGCGGGACCGGGCCGGAGCCGTCGACGGCGGCCTGGACCTCGATGACCGCGTCCTCCGGGAGGAAGGGCAGGGTGGAGCCGTTGCGGGTGTTGACCACCTGGACGGCCGGGCCGCCGCCGCCCAGCAGGGCCGCCGCGAGGTCGACGGCCGCCTCCGAGTAGAAGGCCCCGCCCCGTTTGGCCAGCAGCGCGGGCTTCTCGTCGAGCGCGGGGTCCGCGTACAGGGCGAGCAGTTCCCGTTCCATCGCGGCGACCTCGGCGGCCCGCGAGGGCTTCTCGCCGAGCTCCCGGACCACCTCGTCGTGGGAGTAGAAGTAGCGCAGGTAGTACGAGGGGACCACGCCGAGCCGGTCCAGCACCGCGCGCGGCAGGCGCAGGTCCGCGGCGATCGCCTCCCCGTGCTCCGCCAGCAGCCGGGGCAGCACGTCCGCGCCGCCGGGCCCGCCGAGCCGGACGCCGAACTCCCAGGTCAGGTGGTTGAGGCCGACGTGGTCGAGGTGGACCTCGGCGGGCTGCGCGCCCAGCAGCGCGGCGAACTTCCGCTGCAGGCCGATGGCGACGTTGCACAGCCCGACCGCCCGGTGCCCGGCCTGGAGCAGGGCCCGGGTGACGATCCCGACGGGGTTGGTGAAGTCGATGATCCAGGCTCCGGGGGCGGCCCGACGCACCCGTTCGGCGATGTCCAGGACCACCGGGACGGTGCGCAGGGCCTTGGCCAGTCCGCCCGCGCCGGTGGTCTCCTGGCCGACGCAGCCGCACTCCAGCGGCCAGGTCTCGTCCTGGAGCCGGGCCGCCTGTCCGCCGATCCGCAGCTGGAGCAGTACGGCGTCCGCCCCGGCGACGCCCGCGTCCAGGTCGGCGGTGGTGGTGATCCGGCCGGGGTGCCCCTGCCGGGCGAAGATCCGCCGGGCCAGGCCGCCGACCAGCTCCAGCCGTTCGGCGGCGGGGTCGATGAGGACGAGTTCGGTGACGGGCAGGGTGTCGCGCAGCCGCGCGAACCCGTCGACCAGTTCGGGGGTGTAGGTGGAACCGCCGCCCACCACTGCGAGTTTCATCGGACTCAGCCTTTCACTCCGGTCAGGGTGACTCCCTCGACGAACGCCTTCTGGGCGAGGAAGAAGAGGAGGATCACCGGGGCCATGACGAGCACGGTCGCCGCCATGGTGAGGTTCCAGTTGGTGTGGTGCGCGCCCTTGAAGGACTCCAGCCCGTAGCTGAGGGTCCAGGCGGCGGGGTTGTCGGAGGCGTAGATCTGCGGGCCGAAGTAGTCGTTCCACGCGGCGAAGAACTGGAACAGGGCGACGGCCGCGATGCCGGGTCTCGCCATCGGCAGGACCACGCGCAGCAGGGTGCGCAGCTCGCCGCAGCCGTCGACGCGGGCCGCGTCCAGGTACTCGTCGGGGATGGTCAGCAGGAACTGGCGCAGCAGGAAGACGGAGAACGCGTCGCCGAAGGCCATCGGGACGATCAGCGGCCACAGGGTGCCCGACAGGTCGAGCTCCCTCGCCCAGAAGAGGTACATGGGGATGACCACGACCTGCGGCGGCAGCATCATCATGGCGATCACGAGCAGCAGCGCGAGCCGTCGGCCGCGGAAGCGGAACTTGGCGAGGGCGTAGGCGACGGGTACCGAGGACACGACGGTCAGCAGGGTGCCCAGGCCCGCGTAGAGGAGGGTGTTGCGCCACCAGGTGAGGAATCCGGGGGTGTGCCAGACCGCGGCGTAGTTGCCCCATTCCCAGGTCCGCGGCCACAGGTCGCGGGTGAGGGCCTGCTGGTCGGCCATCAGGGAGGTGAGCAGGAGGAAGACGAAGGGGAGGACGAAGAACAGGGCGGCGGCCACGGCCAGGGCGTGCACGCCGATCCAGTGCAGGAGGGCCCGTCGGCCGGCCCGTCCGCCCGTGCGTCTCGTGCGTCTCGTGCGTCTCGTGCGTCCGGTCACGCGTCCGCTCCCGTCAGTCCGCCGCGGCGGCGCATCAGCAGCGCGGTGAAGGCCATGGACAGGGCGAACAGGACGAGCGCGAGCACACAGGCGGCGCCGTAGTCGAAGCGCTGGAAGCCGAGGTTGTAGACCAGCTGGGGGAGGGTCAGCGTGGACTTGTCGGGGTAGCCGGGCTCGAACTGCTGCCCGGAGCCGCCGATCACCCCGGCGGCGGCCTTCCCGGCGACGAGCGGCTGGGTGTAGTACTGCATGGCCTGGATGACCCCGGTGACCACGGCGAACAGGATGATCGGGGAGATGTTCGGCAGGGTGATGTGCCGGAAGCGGGCCCAGGGGCCGGCCCCGTCGAGCTCGGCGGCCTCGTACTGCTCCTTCGGTACGTCGAGCAGTGCCGCCATGAAGATCACCATCAGGTCGCCGACCCCCCACAGGGCGAGCGCGGTCAGCGCGGGCTTGGACCAGCCGGGGTCGGTGAACCAGCCGGGCGCGGGCAGTCCCGTCCCGTCGAGGAGGGTGTCGACGGGGCCGGTGCCGGGGTTGAGGAGGAAGACGAAGGCGAGGGTCGCGGCCACCGGCGGGGCCAGGTACGGCAGGTAGAACAGGGTGCGGAAGAGCCCGGCCCCGGTCTTGACCCTGGTGACGAGCAGGCCGACGCCGAGGCCGAAGACGACCCGGCAGGACACCATGACGACGACCAGCCACAGGGTGTTGCGCAGGGCCGGCCAGAAGAGCGGGTAGTCGGTGAAGACGTAGCTCCAGTTGGCCGTGCCGTTGAAGGCGGGCGGCCGGAAGCCGTCGTAGCGGGTGAAGGAGAAGTAGGCCGTGGACAGCAGCGGATAGGCGAAGAAGACGGCGAAGCCGATCAGCCAGGGCGACAGGAACGCGGCGGTCCGCAGGGCGGCCCGGCGGCGCTTGGCCAGGAGGGCGGGCGGGACCATCGGACTACTCGGCCTTGGCGATGTCGGTGTCGATCTGCCGGGCGGTGGCGGCGAGCCCGGCCTGGAGGTCGGGTACCTCGCCCTTCTCGGTGCGGTAGGCGAAGTCCTGGAACGTCAGCTGGTAGGTGCCGCCGTCCGCGCGGGCGGGGGTGGTGCCGGACTTGGGGTGCCGGGCGATGTCGAGGAAGGTCCTGAACTCCGGCGTCACCTTCAGCTGCGGGGATTCCAGCGCCGCGAAGGTCGAGGGCACGTTGTGGATGGCGTTGGCGAAGGAGACCACCGCCTCGGTGTCGGTGGTCATGTACCGCACGAGTTCCCAGGCGGCGTTCTGTTTGCGGCTCGCCGCCGATATCCCCATGACGGTGCCGGAGAGGTACCCCTTGCCGTAGTCGGCGGCCTGCTCGTCGGGCACGGGCAGCGGCGCGGTGCCGATCTCGAAGCCGACTCCGGCCTCCCTGGCCATCTCGGGCCGCCATTCGCCGTCGATCTGCATGGCGACCAGCCCCTTGTGGAAGGGGTGTTCGGCGCTCCACTCGTCACCGAACCCGGCCCGGAAGCGTTCCAGCCGCTCGTACCCGCCGAGCTGGTCCACCAGGTCCTTCTGGGCGGTCAGCATCTTCGCGAAGGCCGGGTCCTCGGCCAGGGCGGAGCTGCCGTCGGCGGCGAAGTAGGAGGGGCTCCACTGGGCGGCCAGGCGCATGGGGGTGGTCTCGTAGCCGTGGAAGGTGGGCATCACGCCGAGCTGTTCGTACGAGTCCCCGCGCGGCTTGGTCAGTTTCCGGGCGTCCTCGGTGAACTGGCTCCAGGTGCGGGGCGGTTCGGTGATCCCGGCGGCGGCGAAGGCGGTCTTGTTGTAGACGAGCCCGTAGGCGTCGCTCAGCAGGGGGAGCGTGCACTGGTCGCCCTTGAACTGCGTGTACTCCAGCAGGGTCGGCGGGAAGACCTTGGCCTTGTCGATCCCGGACTTCTTCAGGAACGGGTTCAGGTCGGCGAAGGCGCCGGAGTGGCAGAACTTGCCGACGCTGTCGGTGCTGAAGGAGGAGACCACGTCGGGGGCTTTGCCGCCGCCCGCGCGCAGGGCCTGGTTGATCTTGTCGTCGGTCATGTTGCCGGTGACGTCGACCTTGATGTTGGGGTGCGCCTTCTCGAAGCGGGCGATGTTCTCCTCGATCGCCTTGACCTCGCCGGGCGCGGACCAGCCGTGCCAGAAGGTGAGGGTGGTGTCGGCCTTCGGGTCGTCGGAGGCGGTGGCGGCGCCCTGGCCGGTGCAGGCGGTGGCCAGCAGGACCAGGGCGGACAGGGCGGCCAGGGCGGTGGCCGCGGTGGCGGGGCGTCCGGCTGTGGGCATGGCGGGGCTCGCTCTCTGGGGGAGGAACTTCCGGTGCGGGGATGCCAGTCGGGGGTGGGGCGGGGGGAGTCAGCGGGAGGTGTCGAAGACTTCCTCGCGGGTGGCGGCCAGCGCGCTCTCCAGGGCGCCGCGCAGGACGGGCCGTTCGCGGACCTCGCCGGGGACCAGCCGGGGCCGGGAGGGGGCCAGCTCGCCGAGCTCCGCCTCCAGCAGGCCGCGCAGCGGGTCGCCGCCCGCGGCGATCGCCTCCCCGGCCAGGACCACGATCTCCGGGTCCAGTACGGAGACCAGCGAGGCCAGACCGGTCGCGAGGGCGGTGGCGTACGAGCGGAGGAAGTCCAGCCGCGCTCCCTCGGGTGCGGCGGCGGCCCGCCGCAGCAGGGCCACGGCGGCGGGCACCTGGCCGTCGCGGGGCAGCCCGGAGGTGTCCACCCCGGCCTCGGCGGCGAGCGCGGGCAGCACCTGGACGCCGGCCAGCTCCTGGTAGCCGCCGGTGTTGGCGCGGGTGACCTGCCGGACCAGGGGGTGTCCGGGCACGGGCAGGAAGCCGACCTCGCCGGCGCCGCCGGTCCAGCCGCGGTGCAGCCGGCCGCCGAGCACCAGGGCGGCGCCGAGGCCCTCCTCGTTCCACAGCAGGACGAAGTCCTCGTGCCCGCGGGCCGCGCCGAGGCGCTGTTCGGCGACGGCGGCGAGGTTGACGTCGTTCTCGTACTCGACCGGTACGGGCAGGGCGGCGGCGAGCTCGTCGAGGAGGGTGGGGGAGTGCCAGCCGGGGAGGTGGCTGGCGTAGCGCAGCCGGCCCGAGCGGGGGTCGAAGGCGCCGGGGGTCGCGATGACCACGCGGTGCAGGTCGTCCAGGCCGAGGCCGGCGTCCGCGAGGGCTCCGGCCAGGGCGCCGGTGACCTGGCCGACGGCGTCGGCGCCCTCGGTGTAGGGGAGCTCGAAGCTGCCGGTGACGGCGCCGGTGAGGTCGGCGACGGCGGCGAGGACCCGGTCGGGGGAGGACCCGGTCGGGGTGACGTCGAGGCCGCCGACGTGGGCGGCGCGGCCGTTGACCGCGTACAGCTGGGCGTTCGGGCCGGGCCGGCCGCCGTCCGTTCCGGTGGCCACCACCAGTCCGGCGGCCTCCAGGCGGGCCAGCAGCTGGGAGGCTGTGGGCTTGGAGAGGCCGGTGAGCTGTCCGATCCGGGTCCGGGAGAGGGGGCCGTGCGTCAGCAGCAGCTCCAGGGCGGCGCGGTCGTTCATGGCGCGCAGCAGGCTGGGCGTTCCGGGCGTGGCGGCGGGCATGACGGGGCTCTCCCTCACCGAAGCGAACTGTTAGGTAAGTTTCCTATTCGCCTCTGGAGCCTGTCAATGAAACCGCCCCGCCGGAAGACCGGCGGGGCGGGGGCTCGGGGGCCGTGCGGTCACTTGGTGACCGGGGGCGCGGCCGGCGGCGGGATCGGGGTCGTGGCCAGCGACTGCGGCGAGGCGGGGTTGGCCAGCACCGACGGCGCGGCGACCGAGGCCGCCGGGTCGGCCGGCGCCTCCTCGTCGTCGGCGGCCTGCAGACCGCCGACGATCCGGATGCCCGCGGCGTCGAACGCCTCCTTGATCCGCCAGCGCAGCTCGCGCTCCACGGCGAACTGCTGACCCGGCATCGTCTTCGCCGAGACCTTCACGGTCATCGAGGCCAGCAGCACCTCGTCCAGGCCCAGCACCTCCACCGGGCCCCACAGGCGCTCGTCCCACGGGGACTCCTTGGCGAAGGCGTCGGCCACCTCCTGGAGGACCTCGCGCAGCCGCGCGAGGTTCTCGGTCGGCTTGACCTGCACGGCCACGCCCGCGGTCGCCCAGCCCTGGCTGAGGTTGCCGATCCGCTTGATCTCGCCGTTGCGGACGTACCAGATCTCACCGTTGTCGCCGCGCAGCTTGGTCACGCGCAGACCGACCTCGATCACCTCGCCGGAGGCCACACCCGCGTCGATCTTGTCGCCGACGCCGTACTGGTCCTCCATGATCATGAACACGCCGGACAGGAAGTCCGTCACCAGGTTGCGGGCACCGAAACCGATCGCCACACCCGCCACACCGGCACTCGCCAGCAGCGGGGCCAGATCGATCTTCAGCGCGGCCAGCACCATCAGCGCTGCCGTACCGAGGATCAGGAACGAGGCCACCGAGCGCAGCACCGAACCGATGGCCTCGGAACGCTGGCGCCGCCGCTCCGCATTGACCAGCAGCCCGCCGAGCGCGGTGCCCTCGACGGCCTCCGCACTGGTGTTCATCCGGCTTATCAGCTTGGTCAGCGCCTTGCGGACGACCGAGCGGAGCGCGGCCGCGATCACGATGATCAGCAGGATCCGCAGCCCGATGCTCAGCCAGGTGGCCCAGTTCTCCTCGATGAAGCTCGCGGCGTTGGTCACGCTTTCGGCGGCGTCGTCGGTGGCGGTCGCTGCCAACGGGAGCAGGGTGGCGGGCGAGGGCACGGGGGAACCTCCAGGCATAGCGGCCTGCCCGCGGAAACGGAACGGGGTGTACGGGCAGGTCTTCCACACTAACGGGGCACGGGCCCGACCTCGTTGCAGTGTTCGAGGGAGAGACCGCCCTCACCTGGGGATGAAGGAAGTGTGGTTGAAAACACCTCGGGCCCGTTACCGGCGCGTGGTGGCGTTTCGACCAGCCGTAAGGGGAGACTGGAGAACAGATCGTCCCGGCGCGAGCCACGCGCCGCCGGCGTACAAGGAGGCAGTCCGTGCCGCACGTCCTGGTCCTCAACGCGTCGTACGAGCCCCTCGGCGTCGTACCGCTCCGCCGCGCGCTCGTCCTCGTCCTGGAGAACAAGGCCATCTCCCTCGAGGAATCCGGCGCCTTCCTGCACAGCGCGACACAGGCCGTCCCCGCTCCCAGCGTGGTCCGGCTCAAGCGCTTCGTGCGGGTCCCCTACCGGGGGCCCGTTCCACTCACCCGCCGCGCGCTGTTCGCCCGCGACGGCGGCCGCTGCATGTACTGCGGGGCCGTCGCGACGAGCGTGGACCACGTCATCCCGCGCAGCCGGGGCGGCCAGCACGTCTGGGACAACGTGGTCGCGGCCTGCCGGCGCTGCAACCACGTCAAGGCGGACCGCCACCTGCTGGAACTGGGCTGGCGGCTCAGGCACCAGCCGGCTCCGCCGTCGGGGCTGGCCTGGCGGATCATCGGCACGGGGCACCGGGACCCGCGGTGGATGCCGTACCTCCAGCCGTACGGGGCGGACGACGCGCTGGAGCGCATCGGGGTGGGGGTGACCGCCGCCGCCGCGTCCTGACGGACCGCCGCGCGGGGCGGACCTCGCCCCGCGCAGCGGCGCCGGACGGCTACTGCACCGCGAACGCCGTCGCGGACCACAGGCTGCACCCGTAGCGCGTGGCGCGCCGGTCGCAGGTGACGCGGAGGAACCGGGTGTCCGCCGCCGCGTCCAGGCGGACGGTGTCCGTACCGCCCCGGGAGGAGACGGCGGCGGCCGGCCGCCAGGTGACCCCGTCCGCCGAGGTCTCCACCCGGTACGCCGACGCGTACGCCTCCTGCCAGTGCAGGCTCAGCAGCCCCACCCGCGCCGGAGCCGCCAGCTCCGCCTGCCACCACGCCCCGTCCACCGGCTTCGAGGACCACCGCGTCGCCTCCGAGCCGTCCACCGCCGCCGACGCCGGGAACCGGGGGGACTCGTCCCCCGAGGAGGTGACCTTCGCCGTCCGCAGCAGGTCCGGCCCGCCGGTGCGCGGTACCGCCCGGATCGTGAGCGTGCGCACCTGGCCGTCGAAGGCGAGGGGGATCGCGTACGTCCCGGCCGGGGTGGACGCCGGGAGGCGGACCTCCACCGGCAGGGAGAGCCGGCCCCCGCGCGGCAGCGTGACCGCGCCCGGGAGACGGACCTCGATGCCCGCCGGCGCGGGCCCCGACAGCGCCAGCGCGCCCTTGACCTCCCCCGGCCGCACCGCCGACAGCTCCGCGGTCACCGTCCGCGCGGCCCCGCCGATCTCCACGTCCACCCGGCCCTCACCGGCCAGTTCGAACCCCGCCTGCGGGTCGTCCGCGAACCACGGCACCACCTGGTGGACCACCGGGGCCTCACCGGGCCACGACAGCCGCACCGCGTCCGCCCGTACACCGCCCGCGTCGGCCTGGGTCCACCCGGACCCGGCCGCCTCCGCGAGCCGCCGCCAGCCCTCGCCCGGTACGTGCACCTCCACCGCCGCACCCCGCGACCCCGGTGCCAGCGGTTCCGTCATCGCCGTGACCGCCGCCAGCGGCCGGGGCTCCTCCAGCCACACGGTCCACGCACCCGGCTCCTGCCGCACCGTCCCGGCCGGCCGGGACGCACCGGTCCAGGCGTCCGACTCCTCCGCCGCCCTCGCCAGGAACGGGTCGAGCACCGAGGCGTCCACCCGCACCCCGTCCCGCTCCGCCAGCGCGCTCCGCGCCGCCGCCAGGTCCCGCGAGGCCTGCCAGGCGCCCGCCCCGTCACCCCGGGCCTCCGCGCGCAGCAGGTCCACCGCCAGCTCGCCCGCCGCCCCGTACCGCGAGAGCCGCTCCAGCCAGGGCCCCGCCTCCCCGGAGAGGCCGGGCAGCCGCCCCGGCGCCTCCCGCAGCACGGTGAACGCCGCCCGGAGCTTGTCTCCCGCGGCCTTGTCACCGGCCGCGCGGGCCCGCCAGAACTCCTCCACCAGCGGCTTCAGGTACGCCGACTCCTCCAGCTTCAGCCCCGAGGAGGCCGTGTTCCCGGCCAGCGCGGCCAGCGCCGCCCGGGTCCGCTGGTCGGGGCCCGACAGGTCGCGCACGGCCGCCGCCCAGGACTCCCCGGGCCGGTACCCGGTCGCGTTCCAGGCGTAGTCCGCGGCCGTGAACAGCGGGATCCGCGACAGGGTGCCCTGCGGCATCGCGTTGGCGAGCACCGCCGCGGAACCGCTCGCCACCGCCGGATCGCGCCCGGCGTACGGGCCGAGGAAGATGCGGTCCGGGTCCCAGTCGTTGACCGGGTAGTTGTCCATCGTGACCAGCGGGTGCCCGAGCGCGGCCCGCGCCCCGGCCAGCTCCTTGCCGGTGATGGTGCGCGGCACCACGCCCACGCCCGTCCAGGCCACCTCCACCCGCCCGTCCAGGGCCTGGGCCAGGGCCGTCCGGTAGGCGGTGGCGCCCTCCTGGAAGTACTCGGTGGGCAGCAGCGACAGCGGGGCCGCCCCCGGGTGCCGCTCCGCCAGGTGTGCCGCGAGCTCGCCCGCGACCTCCGCGTGCGCCTTCGCGGCCGCCGCCGGCCCCGTCCCGTACCGCACCCGGTCGGCCCGGCAGCCCCACTCGGCGTAACTGACGTCCTGGAACTGCAGCTGGAACGCCCGGAAACCGAGGTCCCACATGGCGTCGGCCTTGCGCAGCAGCGCCGCCCGGTCGTCCGCCGACGCCAGGCACATGGACTGCCCCGGGGACACCGCCCAGCCCAGCGTCACGTGGTTGGCGCGGGCCCGTTCGGCCAGCGCCCGGAACTCCTCGCGGGCCGCCGCCGGGTACTCCTCGCGCCAGGCCGTCGTCCGGTACGGGTCGTCACCGGGCGCCAGCAGCAGCCGGTTCTGCTTGGTGCGGCCCAGGAAGTCCAGCTGGGCGAGCCGCTGCTCACGGCTCCAGGGCTGCCCGTAGAACCCCTCGGTGACCCCGCGCACCCGTGCGGTGGGCCAGTCCCGCACCAGCATCCCGGGCACCTTCCCGCCCCCGGCCGCCAGCAGCTGACGCAGCGTCTGCGCGGCGTGGAACAGCCCGTCCCCGCCCACCCCGGCCAGCGCCACCGTGTCCCGGCCGCCCGTCCTGCCCACCGCCAGCCGGTAGCCGCCCTCGGGCAGGTCCCCGGCCGGGGCCGCGCCGAGCGCCAGCAGCGCCGCCTGCGCGTCCGCCCCCTGGAGCCGTACGACGAGGGCCCCTTCGGGCAGTACCGCCCCCGGCGGCCGGTCGTGCAGGGTCCGTACGCCGGCCGCGCGCAGGGCGGCGCGCACGACGTCCAGGGCGTACGGGTCCACCCCCTCCGGTGCCACCAGCACGGCCTCCGCCGCCACCGGCACCTCCCGGGCCGGGTCGGCGTGCGCCGACTGCGGCCGCGGCCACACCGCCGGCCCCTCGGAGGGGGTTCGCGGAACGTCCAAGGCCGGGTCGAGGAGCGGTCCCGGGCCGCCGGAGGCCACGGCGGCGGACCCGCTGTCGGAACGCGGCGCGGCCGGGGACTTGGGCGAGGCCGCCAGCATGCCCTCGGGGACGGAGGCGACCGCTCCGCCCAGCAGCGAGCCTATGACCGCGACCGCCGCGGCGGTGCTCCGCTTCCTGCCCCTGAGCTGCACGGAGCCTCCCCGTCCCGAGTCGTCCCCCGCCCGTACGAATGAGCCCGAGCCCACCACCCGTGCGGCCGGGGTGTCAATGCGCGTGGGGTGATCTGACCAAGATCGGCCAGGAATGCGGTGCCCCGGACTGGGTATGGCTGCGGTGTCCGGCGCAGGTGTTGCATGGGCGGATCCGCCGGACCGGCAGGGTCCGGAGCACCGGCCCGAAGCACGTACGAGGGAGCCCCCATGAAACCCCCCACCGCGCCGCCCGCCGCCGCCCGCAGCCGTGCCCCGCTCGCCCACCTGCCCGTGCAGGCGGGCCCCTCGGACGTGCCCCCGGGGGCCGCGTCGCCGTTGTCCGGGTGTGCGGACGCCCCGCTGACCAGTGAAACGCCGCTGCCCGGCTCGGCGTACGCCCCGCTGACCAGCGAGACCCCGCTCGTGCACGAGGCCCCGCTCACCAGCGAGGCGGTTTCGTAACCCTTCCACCCCGAGGATGCAGATGGACGACCTCGCCCGGCTCGCGGCCCACCACGGCGTCGCCTCCTCCTACCAGCCCGCCGAGGACGTCACCGTCCAGGTGCCCCCGGCCACGGTCCGCGCCGTGCTCGGCCTGATCGGCGTCCCCGCCGACACCCCCGAGGCCGTACGGCAGCTGGCCGACTCCGCCGAACGGGAGGCGGCCGGGCGGCTGCTGCCGCCGACCCTGGTCCAGTGGCGGGGCGAGCCCGCCCCCGCGGCCCTGACCGGACTGCCGCCCGGGACCCGGCTGCGGGTGACCCTGGAGGACGGGGCCGGGGAGGCCGCGTGGGACGCCCGCCTGCCCCTCGGGGTGCACCGGCTGACCGCCGAGACCCCCGACGGCCGCACCGCGGCGCCCGAGCGGGCCCACGGGCTGCTCGTCCAGCTGTACTCCCTGCTCTCGGAGCGCTCCTGGGGCATGGGCGACCTCGGCGACCTCGCGGAACTGGCCCGCTGGGCCGCCCGTACCCACGGCGCCGGGTTCATCCAGGTCAACCCGCTGCACGCCGCCGTCCCCGGCACCCCGACCGACCCCTCCCCCTACCGGCCGGCCTCCCGCCGCTTCCCGGACCCGGTGTACCTGCGCGTCGAGGACCTGCCCGAGTGGGAGGCCTGCCCGGACCGGGCGGCGCTGGCCGAACTGGCCCGGCGGGGCGGGGAGCTGCGCCGTGAGGTGCTGGAGAAGGGCGCCCTGATCGACCGGGACGCCGTATGGGCCCTCAAGCGGGCCGCCCTGGAACTGCTGTACTCCGTCCCGCGCACCCCCGCCCGCGAGGCCGCCTACCGGGCGTACCGTGCCGCCCAGGGCCAGGGGCTCGACCTGCACGCCGCCTGGTGCGCGGCCGCCGCCGGTGAGGACCCCGGGGCGCGGGCCGACTTCCACGCCTGGCTGGTCTGGCTGACGGACACCCAGCTGACCGCCGCCCAGCGGGCCGCCCGGGAGGCCGGGATGGAGGTCGGCATCGTCCACGACCTGGCCGTCGGCGTGCACCCGGAGGGCTCCGACGCCCGCTTCGGCCCCTTCCACGCCCGGCACGTCTCCGTCGGCGCCCCGCCGGACGCCTTCAACGCGCGCGGCCAGGACTGGGGGCTGCCGCCCTGGCGCCCCGACGCCCTGGAGGGTTCCGCGTACGCCCCCTTCCGGGCC
The DNA here is from genome assembly GCF_000966975.1 of Streptomyces katrae. Classification (GTDB taxonomy): domain Bacteria; phylum Actinomycetota; class Actinomycetes; order Streptomycetales; family Streptomycetaceae; genus Streptomyces; species Streptomyces katrae. The sequence goes on from NZ_JZWV01000341.1 coordinate 16,705, forward strand.
CTGCTGCGCGGGGTGTTCCGGTACGCGGGCGCGGTCCGCGTCGACCACGTCATGGGCCTGTTCCGGCTCTGGTGGATCCCGCAGGGCACCCCGCCCGCCGAGGGCACGTACGTCTCCTACGACGGGGAGGCCATGCTCGCCGTCCTGGTCCTGGAGGCCCACCGGGCCGGCGCCGTGGTGGTCGGCGAGGACCTGGGCACGGTCGAGCCCCGGGTACGGGGGGCGCTGGCCCGCCGCGGGATCCTCGGCACCTCCGTCCTCTGGTTCGAGCGGGACTGGTCCGGCGACGGGCAGCCGCTGGCCCCCGGGGCCTGGCGGTCCGACTGCCTGGCCACCGTCACCACCCACGAC
>NZ_JZWV01000342.1 GCF_000966975.1 Streptomyces katrae
ACCGTCACCACCCACGACCTCCCGCCCACCGCCGCCAAACTGGCCGGCGCCCACGTCGAACTCCGCGACCGGCTGGGCCTGCTGACCCGTCCCGTGGAGGAGGAGCGGGCCGAGGACGCCGCCGACACCGCGCGGTGGCTGCGCGTGCTGGACGGGCTGGGACTGGAGGCCAAGGACGAGGAGGGCGCCGTACGGGCCCTGTACGCCTTCCTGCTGCGCACGCCCGCCCGGCTGGTCGGCGTATGGCTGCCCGACGCGGTGGGGGACCGGCGGCCGCAGAACCTGCCGGGCACCTGGGACCAGTACCCCAACTGGCGGCTGCCGCTGGCCGACGAGGCGGGCAGGCCGCTGACGCTGGAGGCCCTGACGGCCTCGCCGCGGGCGAACGCCCTGCTGGGCGCTGTGCGGGAGGGCGCACGGACCCGTACGGCACCCCCGGGCGCGCGCCCGCTTTAGGTGTTCGCTACGTTTGCACCGTGGACAAGAAGAACGCTCTGCGCGCCGGCGCCGTCTCGGCCGGAACCGCGCTGATGATGCTGCTGATGACGTCTCCCGCCCTGGCGCTCACCCGCGACGACGGCGACGACCCGGGCAAGGGGCTGAGCATCGGCGAGACGCTCGGCCTGTACGTGGCCCTGCCGATCGTGATCTTCCTGGTCATCGCGGGTCTCGTGATGGTCGGCGACAAGTCGCGCAAGCAGCCGAACCAGGGCTGACCCGCCCCCGGGCGGTCCCATAACTCCAGCACTTCCGGGCGCCGGAGGTCCGTGGAGCCGGCGTGAGCCGGCCCCTTCGTGACCTCCGGCGCCCTGGCGTACCCGGGCGCCGACGCCGGCCCGGGGCCGTGCCCGTCCTCAGGGCATACCGGCGAGGAGCTTGCGCAGCAGCCCGCCGAGCTCCTCGACCTCCTCGGGGCTGAAGTCGGCGAGGCCGGCACGGTTCACCTCGATGCCGGCGGTGACCGCCTCGTCCACGAGGGCGAGGCCCCGGTCGGTGAGGGTGACCTGGAGCCCGCGCCGGTCGTGCGGATCGGGGCTGCGGGTCAGCAGCCCGGCCTTCTCCAGCTTGTCCAGGCGCCCGGTCATACCGCCCGTCGTGAGCATCAGGGTGGCCGACAGCTCGCGCGGCGAGAGCGTGTACGGGGTTCCGGATCGGCGCAGCGTGGCGATCACGTCGAACTCCCCGCGGGACACCCCATGGCGGTTGTAGGCCCGCTCCACCGCGTCTCCCATGGCCTTCGAGATCCGGTAGATCCGGCCGAAGACGGCCATCGGCGTGGTGTCCAGGTCGGGACGCACCGCGTACCACTGGTCGGTGATCGCGTCGACGGCGTCCTTGGCGATGTCCTTCTTCAGTGCGGTCATAGCCCCAAGTATCAGCTTCCGTTTACTCACCCACAAGGAAGTAGCTTGCCAAAAAGTAGCTTAGTGCTAAGCTACTTACCAGCGACCTACCCGGGGAGGCCGGGACGGGCCCCCGGGTAGGTCGCGGCCAAGATCTCCGCCCGCCGTACCCGTCACCTGCCCGAGGAGTGAGTGACCGTGAACCGAGTCACCACCATCGTCCTGACCGCACTCGCCCCCATCTCCTGGGGCTCGACCTACTTCGTCGCCAGTGAGCTGCTGCCGCCGGACCGGCCGCTCTTCACCGGCGCGATGCGGGCCCTGCCCGCCGGTCTCCTGCTGGTCGCCCTCTCCCGGGCCCTCCCCAAGGGCGCCTGGTGGTGGAAGTCCGCGGTCCTCGGCACCCTCAACATCGGCGCCTTCTTCCCGCTCCTCTTCCTCGCCGCCTACCGCCTCCCCGGCGGTGTCGCCGCCGTCCTGGGCTCCGCCGGCCCGCTGTTCGTCGTCGGACTGGCCGCCCTGCTGCTGGGGGAGAAGGCCAAGCTGCGCAACGTGCTCGCCGCGATAGTCGCCGCGCTCGGCGTCAGCATGGTGGTCCTCACCTCCCAGGCCCAGCTCGACCTCGTCGGCGTCATCGCCGGCATCGTCTCCTCGGCCTCCATGGGCGCCGGCACCGTGATGACCAAGCGCTGGGGACGCCCCGAGGGCGTCGGCCCGCTGGCCGTGACCGGCTGGCAGCTCACCGCGGGCGGACTGGTCATCATCCCGATCGCCGCCCTGATCGAGGGCGCCCCGCCGGCCCTCGACGGCAAGGCCTTCCTCGGCTACGGCTACATGATGCTGATCAACACCGGCGCCGCGTACTTCCTCTGGTTCCGCGGCATCGGCAAGCTCTCCGCCACCTCGGTCACCCTGCTCGGCCCGCTCTCCCCGCTCACCGCCGCCGTCATCGGCTGGGCCGCCCTCGGCCAGGCCCTGAGCCCCGTGCAGGTCCTGGGCATGGTGATCGCCTTCGGCGCCACGGTCTTCGGCCAGCTCCCGGGCCGCGCGGCGAAGCCGAAGGCCGCCGAGTCGCAGCAGGCCCCGCTCACCGAAACCCCGAAGATCAAGGTCGCCTGATCCGCCCCCCCCGAGACCACTACCCTCCCCCGGGTCCCCGGGAGGTCGTCCCCAGACCTCCCGGGGACCATTCATTTCTCCTGAAACAACCCATCGAAATCTTTCGATGGACCTGGACGGTCATGGGATGCGACGGTGATCCCACCACACACCGCACCACCCGAAGGGGAGACCACAAGTGGCCGTCACGGACCGCGCCCGGACCACAATGCGAGAGGACCGGCAGCAGACCACGAGCAGCACGGGCAAGAAGGGGGCCGTGGGACTCGGCGTACTCCTCGCCCTGCTGGCCACGGTCGTCTGGTCCGGCAGCTTCGTCGCCACCCGCGGCATGTCCGGGACCGTCCCCCCGGTCCAGGCGGTCTTCTGGCGCTGGTGCATAGCCGCCCTCGCGGTCACCCCCTTCGCCGCCCGCCAGGCCTGGCAGCAGCGGGCCCTGATCCGGAGGCACCTCGGCTACATCAGCCTCGCGACCCTCTTCGGCGTCACCCTCTACAACACCCTCGTCCACCAGGCAGGACTGACCACCTCCGCCTCCAACATGGGCACGATCATGGCCGCTTCGCCGGTCATCATGGCCCTCTACGCCCGCCTCGGCGGCGAACGGCTCGGCGCCCGGCGCGTCTTCGGCCTGCTGCTGGCGGCCGCCGGCGTCCTCCTCCTCGTCGGCAAGGGATCCCTGACCCTCGACTTCGGAGCCGGCGACCTGTGGATGTTCGCGGCCGCCTTCTCCTTCGCCACCTACAGCGCACTCCTCAAGCGCAAGCCCGCCGAGATCGGCGGACTCGCCTTCCTCCTCACCACCTTCGTCCTCGGCGCCCTGATGCTGGCCCCGGCGTACGCGATATCCCTCCACGTCCAGGGCGGCTTCGAGGCGACGCCCGCCACCGTCGGCCCGCTGCTCTACGTCGGCGTCTTCTCCTCCGCCGTGGCCTTCTTCGCCTGGAACAAGGCCGTCTCCCTGATCGGCGCGGCCCGCGCCGGCGTCGTCTACTACCTCCAGCCGGTGTGCGTCGCCGCCCTGGGCCTGCTCCTGCTGGGCGAGCGGACGGGCCCCACCCAGCTCCTCTGCATGGCCCTGATCCTGGCCGGCGTGGCCCTGGCCAGCGCGACCCGCCGGTAGTTTCGCCCCGTGACGGACTGGGACATCAAGAAACTCCGCATCCTCCGGACC
>NZ_JZWV01000343.1 GCF_000966975.1 Streptomyces katrae
TCCGCATCCTCCGGACCCTGGCCGACCGGGGCACGGTGACCGCGACGGCCGAGGCGCTGCACATGACGCCCTCGGCCGTCTCGCAGCAACTGACCAACCTCGCCCGCCGGCTGGGCGTCGTCCTGCTGGAGGCCCAGGGCCGCGGCGTCCGCCTCACCGACGCCGCCCACCTGGTCCTGCACCACGCCGACGCCGTCTTCGCCCAGCTCGAACGCGCCGACGCCGAACTGGCCGGCTACCTCTCCGGCGAAGTGGGCGAAGTCCGCGTCGGCGCCTTCTCCACCGCCATCCCGTCCCTGGTCGTCCCGGCCGTCGCGGCCCTCAAGGAGCAGCACCCGGCCGTGGAGGTGAGGATCCGGGAAACGGACGCGGCGGAATCGTACGACCTCCTCTCCACCGGCGCCGTCGACCTGGCACTCTCCCTGGCCGCCCACAGCGCGGGCGACGACAGCCGCTTCACCCGGATCCCCCTCCTCGTGGACCCCCTGGACGTGGCCCTCCCCCCGGAGCACCCGCTCGCACAGGCCCCCGTGATCCGCCTGGCGGACCTCTCCTCGGACCGCTGGATCTACGGAGGCAGCGGCCCCTGGTCGGAGATCACCCGCTCCGCCTGCGAGGCGGCGGGCTTCCTCCCCGAACAGGCCCACACGGCATCCGGCTGGACGGCGATCCTGGCGATGGTGGAGGCCGGCATGGGCGTCGCCCTGGTCCCCCGCATGGTCTCGGCCCGCGCGGCGGGCGTCACCCTCCGCGTCCTCACCCACGACCGCCCGACCCGCCACGTGGTAGCGGCCCTCCGCCGGGGCGCGGAGTCGACCCCGGCGGTGGCCAGGGTCCTGACGGCGCTGCGGACGACGGCGGGGGCGCGGGGGTAGCCGACGGCTGGGGCCCGCCATCGCCCCTTCGAGGTGCCGGGGCCGTGCGGTGGTTGCCCACCCGCCTCCCGGCGGTACAGCGGCGGGACGGGACGGGCCTGCCGGCCGGGAGCGGGGGAGGCCGGAGCCTGAGCCGGGCGGTCTCAGAGAGGGTTGGGGGCTTCCCGCCAGTCTCATCGTCCTTCCGCG
>NZ_JZWV01000344.1 GCF_000966975.1 Streptomyces katrae
CCCAAAGGAACGGGACGGATGTTCATTGGGCATGCGGCTCCCTCAGCGATGAGCCGGGGAGGTCGGGGGTCGCCTTGCCGGGCATCCGGGCTGACCTGCATGCTCTTCGGGGCTGCGTTGCGCGTCAGATCGCTACGCGCTTCTCTTTTCTCAGCGTCCGGCGTCCGTCTGGGGTCGCTGCCTGCAGCCAAGGACGACGGAATCGTCCTCCGGAACCGGGAGGCGCGTCAGATCGCTACACACTCCTCCTTTTCGGCGTCCGGCGGCCGTCTGGGGCTGATATCCGCACCAAATGACGATCAGAGAGGCGTCGGGGACAGGCGGGCGCGTCAGATCGCTACGCGCTGCCCAGATCTCAGCGTCTGACGGCCGTCTTGGGCTGGTCTGTGAGGAGTCGGGCCCGGCTGTCGCCTGTGTCCTGACGACGGAGGCGTACCGCCCTGAAGCCGCTCAACCCGGCCGACGGGCCTCCTTTTCGGGCCGGTCTCGTTTCCAGGGCGGCCCAGCAGGGGTGGGGCTACTGTGCCTCCATGGCTGACTTCATGATCGTGCTGACGACGACCGACACCCAGGCCGCGGCCCGTTCCCTCTCCCGCTCGGCCGTCGAGAAGAGCCTCGCGGCCTCCGGTCAAGTGACCGGCCCCATCGAGACCACCTACCGCCACCTCGGCGAAGTCTGCCAAGGCGTTGAATGGCAGGTGACGTTCAGGACAACCAGTGACCGGCGCACAGCATTGGAGGAACACCTCGTATCCCACCATCCGTACGATTCGCCGGAGGTGATCGCCTTTGCCATCGATGCAGGCCGCCACGAGTATCTGGAGTGGATCACTCGGGCCACCCGCTAGGCCCGCGCACGCTCCAAGACCGAACCGACCAGCGGGAGGGCACGGTGGGGCTCCAACCGCCTGACCATCATTCGTGTCCGCCCCGCCGGGCGCGTGGATGCGAGCCCTGCAGAGAGGTCCATGACCCGAGAAGTGATCGCTGCGGCGTGCTCGATCTCGCCGGCATCGAAGTACGCAGACGCCAGCCATGACAGGTACAACGCCTTGTCCCGTGCCCGGGTGTCGTCGTACCGCCCGAGCGCATCCTCCAGGGCCGGAATTGCCCGCAGTGGACGGTGCAGCTCCGTCCAGCACCGTCCCGTCATGATGAGGATCTCGTCGCGATCCACCCAGTACGCCCAATCCGGCACGGGGCCGTCTGCCCGGCTGTGGATCGCCTCCTCAGCCAGTGACAGGGCGTAGCCCGCCTCCCGAGCGTGACCCGAGGTCGCGTATTGCCACGCCAGCCGATCGGCCAGCAGCGCACGGACCACTGGATCACGCCCGGTCCCCACTGCTGCGAGTCCGGCCTGTGCGTAGGCGATGCCGGAACCTCCCCCGACAGCCCACTCGAGGTAGGCCAGAAACGCCAGCGAGTTCCCTTCCAAAGACCGGTCCTCGGCTGTCTTCGATGCTGCCAGGGCGGTCATGTAGTGACGACGTGCTTCCCCGTACAGCCCCGCGTCATAAGCCGCCCATCCTGCGAGCTGTGCCTGCTCCGCGATGATCCCTCGTAGCTGCTGTCCGACGCCTTCTGTGTAAACACCTTCCGCGACCAGCCTGGTTGTCTCTGCCAGCTCACCCACGTACAGGCGGTAGGTGTCACCGCCGCCCATGAAGTCATCCAAGCGCCGCAGTCGGGCGGTTCGCTGGGCCAACTGTCCGGGCACGTCCGAACCGAGTCGGCGACCGGCTCCCAGCAACGAGGAAGGCCGTATGGCGGCCAGCCCGGCCCCGGCTGAGAGGCTGATGAAAGCGCGACGCTCCACGTCATTCTCCTCGTCGACCGGTTCCTCACGTTGGTGTTGACGACGAAGACGTCGAGCGAGCTGGACGGCCCGTTTCAGCTCCTGCTCCGGAACGCCGAACTCCTCGGCCAGCAAGGCACGGGAAATCGGGTCCGGCAAGCGCTCTTCGTTCTCCCAGCGCGACACTGCCGCTTGCTCCAACGGATATCCGCGTCGGGCGGAAAGAGACTCAGCCAGTTCCTGCTGGGTACGCCCGTTCTCCCTGCGCAGCCGTCGCAGCAAGGGCCCGATCGACTCCACGCCGCTGTCGATTTCTGCCACCGCCACCATCCCTCGGCCGTCACCAACGCCCAGATACCAGCCTGGCCATAAAAGCCGGCCATGTCTGCGAAATGGCCATTGAGCCTGGCTCATCTCCCCAAACGCGCATGACGGTTCACTGGTCACGACCGCCCCGGCGGGGCGGAGCCCGTAAGCCCATGACAGGAGAACCGGAGGCTCCCCGTGACACCCGACGCCGCCGACACCCCCGACAGCCCTTCGCCAAGGCACGCGGTGAGATCCGGCCCCAGCCAGGACCTTCTCGAACGCGCACTGGTCGGCTGGGAGCGCTTCCTGGATTCCTTTGAAGGAGCCTCGGATGAGTGAGCAGTACGAGTACGTCCCGCACCGCCTCCTCCGCCGCCGAGTCCGGGACATTGCCTCCGGCGTGGAGGGCGTGCTGATGGCCGTGATCAATGAGAACGTCTCGGACACGGCCGACTATGAGCGCTGGATGGAACTGGCGTACATCCGCAACGCGTCCGGCCGCGAGTTCACGACCGCCGTCGCCAACGTCCAGCCCGTCTATGACCAGCCCCAGACAGCCGGCAGCCGCCGAGACGGGCGAAGCGCGTAGCGATCTGACGCGTCCGGGTGCTCCGCGTGGCGGTCTGTTCGTCATTTGGTGCGGGTATCAGCCCCGGACGGGCCGCAGCCGCCGAGACGGGCGAAGCGCGTAGCGATCTGACGCGCCTGGGTGCTCCGCAGGCCGGTAGGTTCGTCTTCTGGTGCAGGTACCAGCCCCAGGCGGGCGGCGGACGCCGAACCATGAGGAGCGCGTAGCGATCTGACGCGTGCGTCGGCGCCGCTTGCGGCTGATGGGGGTCGGATGCCTTGTCTGCCGGCCCCCGACCACCCCGACGGATCGCTGATCCGGCCGTATG
>NZ_JZWV01001769.1 GCF_000966975.1 Streptomyces katrae
CCGCCCGCACCTGGTTCCTCACCCGCCGCGGCTCCGATGACGGTCCCGCCTACGACCGCGACCACGCCCGCCTGACCCTCTACTACAACGCCCAAGCCCACATGTCGGTGGCCAAGGCCGCAGCCTGCATCGGCATCCCCGCCCACCGCCTGCGCCCCATCCCCAGCGACACACAGCACCGCCTGGAGCCCGCCGCACTGCGCACAGCGGTGAGGGCGGACCAGGCCGCCGGGCTCCTGCCGTTCTGCACCGTCACCACGCTGGGCACCACCGCCACCGGCGCCGTCGACCCCCTCGAACCCGTCACCGCCTTGTGCCGGAGCACCGGGATGTGGCACCACTCCGACGGAGCCTGGGGCGGACTGGGCGCCATGGTGCCCGCTCTGGCACACCTCTACCAGGGCGTCGCCGACGTGGACTCGATGACCGTGGACCCGCACAAGACCCTCAGCGTGCCGGTCGGGGTCGGCGCTCTCCTGGTCACCGACCCCGAGCACCTCCACAC
>NZ_JZWV01001770.1 GCF_000966975.1 Streptomyces katrae
CTGTGGCACAACCTTGGTCAGGCCGTTGAGAAATGTGTCTACCGGCACCGCAGCTGCCTGCGGCCCGCCCCGGCCCTGCCGACGGAGCCGGACGAGGCAGAGACGACGCCTGATTTACCTTCGCAGCCATGACCTACGGGCCACCGTTTCGCCGAGCACACCCGCGCCAAGCACGCGACCGTCCACGCGCTCCTGGCCGCCGGGCACAGTAAGCGGTCTGTTGCCCGGCAACTCGGCATGGGTCACAGCACCGTCCTACGG
>NZ_JZWV01001771.1 GCF_000966975.1 Streptomyces katrae
GCTACGCCTGAGGCTCTGTTCACCGGACAGTGGCAAAACCGCCGGACCGCCCTCGATCCTTACAAGCCCTACATCCATGACCGCTGGCAAGACGGCTGCACCAACGCCTGGCAGCTGTGGGATGAGGTCAAGGAGCAGGGATATTTGCATGGTTACGCCAGCGTCCGCGACTACATCCGCTCCGTGCTGCGGGGCAGTCCCCGGCCCATCGCCCGGCGGCCGCCGACGGCCCGCACCGTTACCGGTGGATCCTCACCCACCCCGACGCTCTGCCCGGACCAGACCGAATCCAGCTCAAGACTGTCCTGGCCACATGCCCCGAACTCGACGTCCTGGCGGCACACGTGCGCTCGCTCGCCCGCATGCTCACCCAGCTGGAAGGCCACCAGCTGCCCGAATGGATCGAAGCCGCCAGCACCGCCAACCTCCCCGCCCTCCAGTCGTTCGCCCGCCACCTCGAACGGGACGCTGAAACGTCAGATGTTCGGCCGCGCAGGAT
>NZ_JZWV01001772.1 GCF_000966975.1 Streptomyces katrae
ACCTGGAGGCCGATGACGTCCACCTCGCCGGACTCCTCCGGACGGACGAAGTCCGCCAGGCACAGCCGGCGGCCCCGGCTCTGGCGCGGGAAGGTGAACCGGGTCCGCTCGGCGCCGTCCTCGTCGAGGACGATCAGGTCGTCGCCCTTGGAGACGCAGGGGAAGTAGCCGTAGACCACGGCCGCTTCGAGGAGCCGGTCGGTGTGCATCCGGTCCAGCCAGCCGCGCAGACGGGGCCGGCCCTCCGTGGCGATCGAGCCGGCGTCCTTGAGGCCCCACTGGCCCTTGAACAGCGCCTGCTCGTCGAGCCAGCCCGCGTACTCCTTGAGCTGGACGCCCTTGACGACCCGGGTCCCCCAGAAGGGCGGGGTGGGCACCGGGTTGTCGACCGCCACCTCGGAACGGCCGGCTGCCTCCGGTTCCCGGACGTCGAGGACGGCGGCGCGCTGCGGTACGCGGCGCTGCTTGAGGGGCGGGAGTTC
>NZ_JZWV01001773.1 GCF_000966975.1 Streptomyces katrae
CGTCTCGGCGTCCGCCGCCCGTCTGGGCTTCCTGCTTTCTCTTGACGCGCCGCATCCCCAGGCGTCCCATACCCCCATGGGCTGGTGGGGAATTGGCGTACACAGCGTGGGCGGACTCGGGCTCTTGGTGGGGAGCAAGGGACAACGGGGGTGGGGAGAGTGGTCTCCTGGGCAACGCGTGGTCTGTTCTGTCAGCGCCGTCGTCATCTTCGTCGGCCTAGCCATGGCGGACGCGGGCTGGTGAACCTGCCCCCAACGCCGAGATTGCGTCCTCGTGTGCGGGGACCGGCCCCAGACGTCCCGCAGCCGCCGGACGTCGGGGAGCGCGTAGCGATCTGCTGCGCCCGACCACCCCGGATGACGGTCCCGTCGTCCTCGGGTGCGGGTATCAGCCCCAGAGGGCCGCACGCCGCCGGACGTTGAGGAGCGCGTAGCGATCTGATGCGCGCCCGACTGCCCCGGATGACGATCCCTTCGGCCT
>NZ_JZWV01001774.1 GCF_000966975.1 Streptomyces katrae
TCGCGGACGTGGCTCACCCAGTAGTCGGCGGAGCGCAGTTCCTCCGCCGTGACGGGGCGGCCGGTGAGGGTGGAGACGACCGGCAGTTCCGGGGCCTGGAAGGAGACCGAGTCCACGACGGTACGGAAGGCGTCGAGCATCGGGTCCATGAGCGGGGAGTGGAAGGCGTGGGAGACGGACAGGGCCTTGGTCTTGCGGCCCCGGGCCGACAGCCGCTCCGTGACGGAGGCCACGGCCTCCGCCGCGCCCGAAACCACCACGGACGCCGAACCGTTGACGGCGGCGATACCCGCCCGGTCCTCCAGCCCGGCGAGCAGCTCCCGGACCTCCTCCTCGGAGGCCTGGACGGCCACCATGACACCACCGGACGGCAGGGCCTGCATCAGCCGGCCCCGAGCGGCCACCAGCTTCGCCGCGTCCTCCAGCGACAGCACACCCGCGACGTGCGCCGCCGCGAACTCGCCCACCGAG
>NZ_JZWV01001775.1 GCF_000966975.1 Streptomyces katrae
TGAACCGCGTCTCGTCCAACAGCTCCGCATCCTCACCGAACACCACCTCCCGCAGCGGGAGTTCGAGGTGTCCGTCGAGGTGGGCGCAGCAGGCGTCGAAGGCGTCCGCGAACACCGGGAAGGCCTCGTACAGTTCCCGTCCCATGCCCAGCCGCTGGCTGCCCTGCCCCGAGAACAGGAAGGCGGTACGGCCCGGTTCACGGCCGGCTGCGGGGTCGGTGCTGCCGGTGACGAGGTGGGGTGCGGCGCCTTCCGGGGCCCCTTCGGCCAGGGCGTCCAGGCCGCGGAGCAGTTCGGCGCGGTCGGTGCCGAGGACGGCCGCCCGGTGCTGGAGGGCCGCCCGGCCGGTGGCGAGGGAGTAGCCGATGTCGGCCGGGGTGGCCTCCTGGTGCCCGGCGAGGTGGGTGCGCAGGCGGCGGGCCTGGGCGCGCAGCGCGGCGGGGGTCTTCGCGGAC
>NZ_JZWV01001776.1 GCF_000966975.1 Streptomyces katrae
TTCGACGGCTTCCCGGGTCCCGGAGAGGACGACGGCGTTCGGGCCGTTGACGGCGGCGATGGCCGCGCCGGGCACCAGCAGCGGGGTGACCTGCTCCTCACCCGCCTGCACGGAGACCATGATCCCGCCCTCGGGCAGGGCCTCCATGAGCCGTCCGCGTGCGTTGACGAGTGCGGCGGCGTCGCGCAGGGAGAGTACTCCGGCGATGTGTGCGGCGGCGATCTCGCCGACCGAGTGCCCGCCGACGAACCGCGGGGTGACCCCCAGGATTCGATGAGTCGGTAGAGGGCGACCTCGACGGCGAAGAGGGCGGGCTGGGTGGTTCCGGTCCGGTCCAGCGCGTCGGCGTCGTCCCCGAAGACGGTCTCCTTGAGCCCGTCCCCGAGTTCCGCGCACACGGCGTCGAAGGCGGCGGCGAAGGCGGGGAAGGTTTCGTACAGTTCGCGTCCCATGCCGGGCCGCTGGCTGC
>NZ_JZWV01001777.1 GCF_000966975.1 Streptomyces katrae
CCCATGCCGGGCCGCTGGCTGCCCTGCCCGGTGAACAGCACCGCCGGCCCGCCGCCCAGCCCGCTGACGGCGGCCGGAGCCGGCGTGGTGGCGCCGTCGCGGGCGAGGGTGCGCAGACCGGCCAGGAACTCCTCGCGGTCCCGGCCCACGACCACCGCGCGGTGTTCCATCTCGGAACGCCGCATCAGGGAGTAGGCCACGTCGGCGACGGCCAGGCCGGGCCGTTCCTCGACGTACGCCAGCAGGCGTTCGGCCTGCGCCCGCAGCGCTCCGGCCGAGCGGCCCGAGAGCATCCACGGCACCAGCGTGCCGTCGGCGAGCGCCCGGCCGGTCGTGGTGGCCGGCTCCTGCTCGGG
>NZ_JZWV01001778.1 GCF_000966975.1 Streptomyces katrae
GAGGCGAGGAGTTCGGCGATCAGGCCGGCGGGGGCGGGCGGGGAGTTGATCCAGGCGAAGAAGGCCGGGTGCCCGTTGCCGGTGGGGAATGGTGCGATCTCCTCGCGCACGAAGTCCAGGATCTGCCGCAGCTCACCACCGGTACGGTCGAGCGGGGCATCCCGCAGGCGGGCGGGCATCGGACGGCTCACCGGGGCTTCCGGCAGCTGGCCCAGGTACTGACAGACCCACTCCGCGGCCGCGATGAGCTCGTCCCGCAACACCTTTGGATGCACTGACGCAGCCCAGATCAGCGCACTGGGGCCGTGATCCTAACGAGCACCCCGGCCTGCCGTCACGTCCAGGCGCCAAGACTCCCCCCACTGCCTCCGCGGCGAAGGCCTCTCCACAGCCGAATAGCGCAGGGTTGAAACATCGACTCTTCACCAGTGCCGCAGGGACACCACTGAGGCGATCATCGGTGCGG
>NZ_JZWV01001779.1 GCF_000966975.1 Streptomyces katrae
GGTGTTGCCGCTGCTTGAGCCCGAGGTCGTGCCGTGCTGCCCGCCGCTGGCCGAGCGTCCGCTGACGGCCGAGGAGGCCGAGCGGACCGCGGTCATGTTCAAGGCGCTGGGTGACCCCGTGCGGCTGCGGCTGTTCTCGGCTGTGGCCTCTCACGAGGGTGGCGAGGCGTGCGTGTGCGACATCTCCGACGTCGGCGTCTCCCAGCCGACCGTGTCGCATCACCTGAAGAAGCTGAAGGAGGCCGGGCTGCTGTCCTCCGAGCGGCGCGGCACCTGGGTCTACTACCGGGTCGAGCCCGCCGTGCTCGCCGCGATGGGGCAGCTGCTGACCAAGGCCGCGGGCGCGTGAGCGCCGCCGCTGTGGTCGTCCCACTGACCACCGCACACGCGACTGAGGTCCTGGCGATCTACCAGGCCGGAATCGACGAGGGCAACGCCACCTTCGAGACCACCGCTCCCACC
>NZ_JZWV01001780.1 GCF_000966975.1 Streptomyces katrae
GTGTACGCCTCCGGCACCGCCACCCCCCAAGCCCCCAGCCGCACCCAGACCGCCGCCACGCCCAGGACCCCCGCCGCCCAGCCCAGCCCCCGCCGCCCGGCCCGCAACGCCCCCGCCGCACACACCACCCCGCCCAGCGCGAGCGCCAGGGCCGACACCGCCGGATCCCCGGCCGTCAGGGGCAGCGCGAGCAGCCCCACCCCCGCCGACGCCGCCTCCGCCGGGACACGCACCGCACCCAGCCGGGGCCCGAGGGCCACCACCGCCGCCGGAACCGCCAGCACCGCCACCCCCGTCCAGGCCGCCGCCACACCCGCCGCCGCACCCAGCGCCACCACCGTCGCCGCCGCGTACCCGACGGCCCCCACCGCACCACAGCCCCGCACGGCCACCCGGGCGCCCCCGTGCGCCGCTCCCAGCGCGCACCCGGTACCC
>NZ_JZWV01001781.1 GCF_000966975.1 Streptomyces katrae
GGCCGCCAGTGAGACCCCGAAGGCCCCCGCCCCCGCACACCCGGCAGCCGCCCACGCCACTGCCGGCTCCACGGCCCGCAGGGCCACCGCCCCGGCCGCGAGCGTCACCGCCAGCTCCGCCCCGAGCACCACCGCGCCCGGCAGCCCCGCCCCCGAGGCCGCCACGAACAGCCCGGCCCACGCGCACACCACCGCCACCGCCCGGGCGACCCGGCCCGGCAGCCCCACGGCGTCCCGGCGGGACCCGCCCCGGCCCGCACCGCCCGGCACCGTCGCGGCGCCCGCGTACGGCGCGGCGCCCGACGGGTCGGCGCCGGCCGCCCCGAGCCGGGACAGGAGGCCGACTGCCCCG
>NZ_JZWV01001782.1 GCF_000966975.1 Streptomyces katrae
GCAGCCGCCGCCCCCGCACCGCCCCCCGGCGGCGCCGCGGCACCACCGCGGCCGGGTCCCCCGGCGCCTCCGGAGGCCGACTGGCCCCCGACGCCGTCCCCCGCCCCGGCGGGCAGCTCCGCCCGGGCGGCGGGGGGCCCGGCCCCGGCGTGGCCGGGGGAGTCCGGCCGGGAGTGGGCGGCGCCCGCACCCGCCCCGGCCCGTCGGGACACGGGGGCGGCGGGTTCCGCCCCGGGGTGGTCCGGGGGCCCGGGCCCCGAGGGGGAGTGGTCCCAGGCCTCGGCGTCCCCGGCCCGCTCGGGGGGTCCCGGTGGGGGTGCGGTGCCGGGGGGTCCGGCTTCGGCGTGGTCGGGGGAGTCCGGCCCGGCGGGAGAGTGGTCCTCGGCGGCATCGGCCTCGCCTGCGGCGGGGGGGTTCGCTCGGGCGGGGGG
>NZ_JZWV01001783.1 GCF_000966975.1 Streptomyces katrae
GGCCTCGCCTGCGGCGGGTGGTTCCGCTCGGGCGGCGGCGGTCCGCGGGGACGAGCGCCTCGGGCCGGAAGGGGCGCCGGGTCCGGCCGGGCGGTCCGCTCGGGCGGCCGGTTCCGCCGGGGCGGGCCCTGGCGGGGGTCCGGCCGCGGGGTGGTCCGGGGACCAGGGCCCGGAGGGGGAGTCCGGGCGGGGCTGGGCCTCGGC
>NZ_JZWV01000345.1 GCF_000966975.1 Streptomyces katrae
GCTCTCCGTCCCCGCCCAGGGGGATTCGGCCCCCCGCCCACCCGCCCGCACCCGGGGAGGCGGGTGGGCAAACACCGCTCAGCCGGGACCCCTCGAGGGGGCGATGGCGGGCCCTCACGCCGCCGTGGCCGCCTCCGCCTCCACCCGTACCCGCCCCACCCGGAGCCACCCCGCCGTCGCCTTCGCCGCTGAGCCCGCCGCCAGGCCCCAGGCGGCGCCCGTTACGCCCCATGCCGCGTAGCCGCCCAGGAGCAGGGCCACCGACAGGAGGGAGAAGACCACCTGCAGGGACAGCGTGGCCTTCGGGTTCAGTACCCGCAGGGTCAGCAGGGCGCAGGTGCCCAGCCCCATCACCGCGTACTGGGCCCCCGTCGCCGGGAGCAGCGCGGAGGCGGCCGTCCAGGTGTCGCCCAGGAGGTGCCGGCCCAGCCCCTCCGGCAGGGCGTACAGCACCGCCGCCCAGCCGGCGCCGAGCAGCGCGAGGGCGGCTCCCATGGCGGCCGTCAGCCGGACCATGCCCCGCTTGCCCGACGCCCGGCCCACGATCGGGGGGCCGAAGGCGTTGGCCGAGTTGAACAGCACGTTCAGCGGCCCGAACAGGGTCGTCGCCCCGCGCAGCGCGCCGACCGCCAGCGGGGTCGCGAAGGCTCCCAGCCCGAGCACGGCGAGCTGGCTGGAGCCGTTGCCCACCGCGAACTCGACCACGAACCGCTGCCCGAGGTGTCCCCGCCGCAGGTACGGCCGTACGTCCGCGCGGGCGCCCCGGACGTACGGGCGCAGCAGCCACAGCCCCAGCCCCAGCGCGGGCAGCGCGGACAGCCCCCAGACCAGCACCAGCCGTCCGGCCGAAGCCCCCTGCGGCTGCACGGCCAGCGCCGCGACCACGCACACCAGCCGCAGCGTGTCCGCGGCCAGCGCCCGCTCGGGCACCCGCAGGGCGGAGAAGCAGTACCGCAGCCCGTCCTGGACGAGGACGAACGGCAGGACGAGCCCCAGCGCGAGGAAGGCCCACCCGGAGGGCAACACGAGCGACACCACCCCGAGCACCAGCCCGGCCACCCCCGCCGCCGCGGCGGTGAACAGCACCGACGACCGGCAGGTCACCCCCAGCCGTCCGCCCGCCTCCTTCTCCAGCACCACCGTCTGCCCGACGTACGCCATGTTCAGCCCGAGGAGCACGCTGAACGTCACGTACACCATCGAGAAGTCGGCGAAGCCCGACGCCGAGGACAGCCGGGCGGCCAGCACCAGCACCAGGATGTTGGTGGCGCTGGAGGCGGCCTGGTCCAGGACCGAGGAGACCGCGGCGAGGCCCCTCCGGCTCACCGCCGGCCCGTACGGACCGTGCGCAGGGCGACGGTGTCGCCGCCCTCACCCGGCGGCCGCCCGCCGGCCGCGTCCGGCGCGGGCGCCGGCGGCTGGACGGGGCCCGGTGCCGCATCCTGCCGCTTCGACTTCTGCCCCGGCAGCGGGGAGTGCAGCACCGCGCCCAGCACCGTCCCGCCGGCCCCGCTGATCAGCTCGCGGATCCGGGCCAGGTCGCTGCGGTGCACCGCACGCGGGTCGCAGACCACCAGGACCCCGTCGACGCGGTCGACGAGCGCGAGCGCGTCGGCGTACGAGAGGACCGGCGGGGCGAGCACGACCACGGTGGAGTTGGGGGAGTCGGCCTCGGAGATCAGCCGGGTGGCGCGCGGGGAGGTCAGCGCGCGGGCCACGTTGCGCACCCGGTCGCCCGGGATCAGGTCGAAGGCGCCCGACTCCCCGGCGTCCACCACCAGCTGCCGCCCGTCCGGCCACTCGGACTCCCCGGCCCCGCCGCCGAGGAGCCCCGCCCCGCCCGGCAGCTGGCTCCAGCGCGGCCTGTCTCCGGCGTCCGTGGGGAGCTGGCTCGCCAGCACCGGGGTGCGCAGGTCGGCCTCGATGAGCAGCACGTCCTTTCCGGTCTCGGCGAAGGACGCGGCCAGGTTCACGGCCACCGCGGCGGCCGTCTCGCTGCTGCCGCGCGGGGCGACGACCAGCAGCCGGCGCCGGTCGGCGAAGCGGGAGTCGTAGGCGAGGCGGAAGGCCACCGAGCGGTACTCCTCGGCGAGCCGCGGGTCGGCCTCGCCGGCGGCGAGCAGCGGGCCGCCGCCCGTCTTGTCCCGGGGCAGGTAGCCCAGTACCGGCGCCCGCAGGGACCGGGCCACGTCGCCCTCGGAGCGCGGGGCCGGGTCGAAGACCAGCCGTACCCAGGCGGCGAGCAGGCCGAGGGCCAGGCCGGTGGCCGCGCCGAGGGCGAGGGACATGGGGATGCCCGGCCCGTCGGGGGCGCTGGGCGGGGCGGCCGGGCTGGTGATCCGGCCGGGGGTCATGTCCAGGGCCTGGAGCTTGGTGATGTTGTTGTTGAGGGTGTTGACCTTGCTCTGGAGGTCGGTCTTGGAGCCCAGGGCCGCGTCGCGGGCGGCGCCCGCCGGCATGGCGTTGATCTGCTTGGCCAGGTCGTCGAGCTGCTTGGCGACGGGGTCGCGCTGGTCCTCGTACCCCTTGACCATCTTGGTGCGGGTGACGTCGAGGGCCTCCTGCCGCTTGAACAGGTAGGCCTCGGCCATCCCGTTCGCCCGCTTGGCGGCCTCCTTGGGGGAGGAGGCGGTGTAGGTGAAGCGGAGCACCATCGTCTGCGGCGGGTTGGTCACCTGGAGGCCGCGGCGCAGCGCCGCGACGTCCTTGTCGGCGATCCCGAGCTTCTTCGCCGCCTGCTCGGCTATGGAGCTGGAGAGGGCGACCTGCCGCTCGGAGCCGATGTTGATGGCCTTGTCGGGCGCCAGGCTCGGGTTGAACGGGTCGTCGGTGGGGGCGCGCAGCACCACGTCCGCGACGGACACGTAGGTGTCGGCGGTGGATATGCCGAGGTAGACGCCGCCCAGCAGGCCTACGGCCAGGCCGGCGCCGAGCAGCCGGCGGTAGCGCAGCAGCTGCTTGAACTGGTCCCTGAGCAGGTCCGGTTCGTCCTCGGGCGGGGCCGCTGCCGGGCGGTTCGTCTCGGTCACGACTGGGGACCCCCAAGTGCTTCGTCGATCAGTGCGTCGATGCGGGCCAGGCCCGCCTCACGGCTCAGGTGGGCCGCCACGTGGACGGGTCCGGCCGCGCCCAGCGCGTCCGCGCCCTCGGGGTCCTCCGCCAGGGCCCGGACGGCCCCCAGCAGGGCCTCGGGGTCCTCCGGCGGTACGAGCACCCCGGCGCCCGAACGTTCCACCTCCTGGGCGGTCCCGCCCTGCGCCGCGACGGAGGCGACGACGGGCCGGCCGGCCTGGAAGTAGGAGGTGAGCTTGGACGGAACGCTCATGTCCAGCACGGCCGCGTGCTGCGTGACCGCGAGCACGTCCGCCGCGGCGAGGATATCCGGGAACTCTCCGTCGGCGGCAGGGGGGATGATCTCCAGGTTGGGGACGTCTGCGGCGAGGGCGGCGAGGGCCGCGCGCTGGCTTCCGTCGCCCATCAGGACGAAGCGGACGCGGGGGTCGAGCCGGGCGGCGCCGACGAGTACTTCGAGGCCCTGCTTGAGGCCCATGTTGCCGGAGTGCAGGACGACGGTCTGGTCCGGGGCCCAGCCCAGGTGGTGGCGGGTCTCGCCGCGCGGCTTGGTGGGGCCGGGCACGTGCGACCAGTTGGGCACCACGCGGATCCGCTGGGGGTCCACGCCCATGCCGACGACCCGGTCCACGAAGGTTTCGTGGATGACGCCGACCAGGGCGGCCCGCTTGAGCGCGTACGCCTCCGCCCGGCCGGCGAGGGCGGCCGCCTTGTCGCCGCCGCTGATCCCGCTCTGCGCGGCCGCGGCCCCCATCAGGTCCTGGACCACGGGGACGAACGGGACCTTCCAGCGGGCGGCGAGCCGTGCGGCGAGCACCCCGCCGGCCAGGCTGGGCATCTGGGCCATCACCGCGTGCGGGCGCGGCATCCGGGGCGGGGCCACCGCCCCGTGCAGCAGAATCGATCCTTCGAACAGGGCCCGCTTCACGGCGGTCTGATGGGCCGGCACGGTGTGCGCACGCCGGTGCACGGTGACCCCCGCGCGCCGCTCCGTGCGCCGCAGCGCCCCCTTGTACTCGGGTTCGAGGGACCAGGCCGGATAGTGGGGCATACCCGCCAGGACGTGGGTGTCATGGCCCGAACTCGCCCAGTGCTCCGCGATCTGGGTGGCGTACGGGCCGATGCCCGCGTGCTCCGGGGCGTAGTTGGTGGAAACCAGCAGCAGCCGCCGGTGGCCGGATGTGGACACTGAACGTCCCCTTCTCCCCTGGATGATGCGCACGTCACCCTATGCGTTCACCGGCAGCGTGTGGAACGTGCGCGCTATTGTCTGCTAATCCGCCGCGCCGGGGGGCGCGGCCCTGGGGGGTAACTGATGACGGAGCACCACATGTCCGATGCCGCGCCGTCCGCGCGCCGGCCGTACCGGGTCGGCTACGCCCCCGGTGCCTACGACCTGTTCCACATAGGCCACCTCAACATCCTCCGGCACGCCCGCAGCCAGTGCGACTACCTGGTGGCCGGCGTGGTCTCGGACGAGATGGCCGAACTGGCCAAGGGGCGCCGCCCGATGATCCCGCTGGTCGAGCGGCTGGAGATCGTCCGCAGCGTCAAGTACGTGGACGCCGCCTTCGTCGAGACGGTCCCGGACAAGGTGGAGACCTGGAAGCAGGTCCGCTTCGACGTCATCTTCAAGGGCGACGACTGGCGGGGGACGCCCAAGGGGGACAAGCTGGAACGGGACTTCGCCGCCCACGGGGTCGACGTCGTCTACTTCCCCTACACCGTGCACACCTCCAGCACCCAGCTGCGCCGGGCCCTGGACGTGCTCGCCCAGCCGCAGGCGGTGCCCCTGCACCAGCCGCCGGCCGAGCCCCTCACCGCCGAACGGCGCTGAGCTCCCGGAACCATTTCGCCAGGAACGCCAGCAGGAACAGCGCGGCGACCGCGCCCAGCCCCGCGTACGCCCAGCGGAACAGCGTCCCGCCGCCCAGCAGCAGGAACACCAGGCAGAACACCCCGTAGTCCACGGGGAGCAGCGCCACCGCGCGCAGGGTCGACGGCGCGGGCGCGGGGCTCCCCGGGGCGGCCTTGGGCTTGAGCTTCTCGGTGAGCAGCCCGCCGAAGAAGGTCACCACCGCGGCGAACTGGAAGCCCAGCGGCACCAGCAGCCAGCCGTCCGAGCCCGTGCCGTACGCGTCGGGGAAGCGGTGGAAGGCGATGAGCACGCAGGCGTGCAGCGCGGTCAGCTTGGCGGCGTCCACGACGTGGTCCAGCCATTCGCCCGCCGCGCTGCCGCCCCCGCGCAGCCGGGCCAGCTGCCCGTCGGCGGAGTCGAAGGCGAAGCCGACCGCGAGCGCGGCCCACACGGCGACCCCCAGCCCCCACGAGGGCGTGACCAGGGCGACCGCCGCCACGGCCGCGAAGCTGAACGCGGCGCTGACCAGCGTGACCTGGTTGGGGGTCAGTCCCAGCGCGTACGAGCCGGCGGCCAGGTACCGCCCGGCGGGCCGGTTGACGAACCGGGAGTAGAGCGACACGCCCTTCGCCGACTTCTGCGCCCCGCGCAGCTCCCGCAGCGCAGTCCCCACCCTCGACATGCGTACTCCCGTTCGTGTGTCCATGTGTTCGTATGTTCACCGAAAGGGCACATCATCGCAGGGCGAACGCAGCCTTCCGCTCCGGCTGCCCACGGGCGCACGGAACCGGGCCGCCCCCCCGGCCCCCAGCCCGGCGCCTCAGCCCGCCACCCGCAGCAGCAGCACCGACCGGGCCGGCACCGTCAGCGGCTGCCCGCCCCGGTGCCGGGTCCCGGGCGCGGCCTCCTGCTCCTCCCGCGAGGTGTCCAGGACGAGGTCGTACTCCCCGGCCCACGGCGGCCCCGGCAGCACCCACTCCACCGGCCGGTCCCCGGAGTGCAGCAGCGCCAGGAAGCTGTCGTCCGTCACCTGCCGGCCCCGCTCGTCCCGCCCAGGGATGTCCCGCCCCGACAGGTAGAGCCCCACCGCGGCCGCCGGCGCGTACCAGTCCCGCTCCGTCATCTCCGCCCCGGCCGGGGTGAACCAGGCCAGGTCCCGCAGCCCGTCCGAGCCCTGGGCCCGCCCCGAGAAGAAGGCCCGCCGGCGCAGCACCGGATGGGACCGCCGCAGCGCCACCAGCCGCCGGGCCAGCGCGAACAGCCCGCTCCACGCCGGATCGTCCAGCAGTGACCAGTCCACCCAGCCCGTCTCGTTGTCCTGGCAGTACGCGTTGTTGTTGCCGCCCTGGGTCCGCCCGAACTCGTCCCCCGCCACCAGCATCGGCACGCCCGTCGACAGCAGCAGCGTGGTCAGCAGGTTCCGCAGCTGCCGCCGGCGCAGCGCCCCGATCCGCGGATCGTCGGTCTCGCCCTCCGTCCCGCAGTTCCACGAGCGGTTGTCGTTGGTGCCGTCCCGGTTGGCCTCGCCGTTCTCCTCGTTGTGCTTGCGCTCGTACGACACCAGGTCGCGCAGGGTGAACCCGTCGTGCGCCGTCACGAAGTTCACCGAGGCGTACGGCCGCCGCCCGCCCCAGGCGTACAGGTCGCTCGACCCCGACAGCCGGTACCCCAGGTCCCGTACGTCGGGCAGCGCGCCCCTCCAGAAGTCCCGCACCGCGTCGCGGTAGCGGTCGTTCCACTCCGTCCACAGGGGCGGGAACGCCCCCACCTGGTAGCCGCCCGAGCCCACGTCCCACGGCTCCGCGATCAGCTTCACCCGCCGCAGCACCGGGTCCTGGGCGATCACCGCGAGGAACGGGGAGAGCATGTCGACGTCGTGCATCGACCGGGCCAGCGCCGCCGCCAGGTCGAAGCGGAAGCCGTCCACCCCCATCTCCGTGACCCAGTAGCGCAGCGAATCGGTGATCAGGCGCAGCACGTGCGGCCGCCCCGCGTGCAGGGTGTTCCCGCAGCCCGTGTAGTCGGCGTAACGGCGCTGGTCGGACTGGAGCCGGTAGTAGCCCCGGTTGTCGACGCCGCGCAGCGACAGGGTCGGGCCCAGCTCGCCCGCCTCCGCCGTGTGGTTGTAGACCACGTCGAGGATGACCTCGATCCCGGCGGCGTGCAGGGCCCGCACCATCCGCTTGAACTCGCCGACCTGCTGCCCGGCCGTCCCGCTCGCCGAGTACCCGGCGTGCGGGGCGAAGTAGCCGACCGAGTTGTAGCCCCAGTAGTTGCGCAGCCCCCGCCGCAGCAGGTGGTCCTCGTGCGCGAACTGGTGCACCGGCAGCAGCTCCACCGCCGTCACCCCCAGCTTCACCAGGTGCTCCACCGCCGCCGGGTGCGCCAGCCCCGCGTACGTGCCGCGCAGCTCCTCGGGAACACCCGGATGGCGCATGGTGAACCCGCGCACGTTTAGCTCGTAGATCACCGAATCGGCCCAGGGCGTCTTCGGCCGGACGTCGTCCGCCCAGTCGTCGTCATCGTGGACGACCACCCCCTTCGGGACGAACGGCGCCGAGTCCCGGTCGTCGCGCACGGTGTCCGCGATGTACTGCTGCGGCCAGTCCCGGACGTGCCCGTACACCTCCGGGGGCAGCGAGAACTCCCCGTCCACGGCCCGCGCGTACGGGTCCAGCAGCAGCTTCGCCGGGTTGTACCGGGCCCCCGTCCAGGGGTCCCAGCGCCCGTGCACCCGGAACCCGTACCGCTGCCCGGGCCGCACCCCCGGCACGAACCCGTGCCAGATCTCGTGCGTCAGCTCGGCCAGGGTGCAGCGGGTCTCCGTGCCCAGGGCGTCGAACAGGCACAGCTCCACCGCCTCCGCGGCCGGTGCCCACAGCGCGAAGTTGGTGCCCGCCACCCCGTCGGGGCCCAGGTGGAAGCGGGCCCCCAGCGGGTGCGAGGACCCGGGCCACACCGGTGGCCCCGGGTGCGCGGCCGCCCGTAACACCCGGGCCTGGACCCGCTCCCGTACGGCGTCCATGTCGGGGCCGCCCCGCGGGGCGGCCCCGGTGGTTCCGCTGGTGGCGGTATCCACCGCCTCTTGCTCGGCTGCGCTCGACACTGCCCGCCTCCACGGCTCCTGGGTACCGGCGGGGGGAGTGCGGCCCGGCGTCCCGGCCAGGGCCCGCCCCCGTCTGGTCCTTCACACTGTTCTGCCCGGACTGCCGTACCCGGAACGTGTCCGGCCCCCACGTTTCCCCCGGAGGGCCCCCGTCGTTGGACGGGACGTGACACTTCTGACGAGGCGGGCACGGGCGGGGATGGCCGCCGTGGCGGTGTGGGCGGGCCTGCTGGGCGGGCTCACCGGCTGCACCGGGGACGGCAGGTCCCCGGTCGAGGTGCAGCTGCCCGGCAAACCCCGCTCGCCCGACGAGGCGATCCGCATCACCCCCGACGACAACGCCAAGGGGGTTCCGGCCGACGGCCCGCTGCGGGTCCACGTCCCCGAGGGCCGGCTGGAGCGGGTCACCGTCACCAAGGTGGAGGACGCCCAGGAGGAGCAGGTCCCCGGCTCCATCGCCGCCGACGGGCTCAGCTGGAGCCCCGACCCGGAGGCCGGGCGGCTCGCGCTCGCCGCCAAGTACACCGTCGACGCCGTCGCCCTCGACGGGCACAACCGCCGCCAGGCCCGCCACACCACCTTCACCACCTACGTCCCCGAGGAGCGGTTCATCGGCTACTTCAAGCCCGAGAACCGCTCGACCGTCGGTACCGGCATGATCGTCTCCTTCAAGTTCAGCCGGGCCGTCAAGAACCGCGCCGAGGTCGAGCGCGCCATCACCGTCACGGCCGAACCGGCCGTGCCCGTCGTCGGCCACTGGTTCGGCTCCGAACGCCTGGACTTCCGGCCCAAGGAGTACTGGAAGCCCGGTACCCAGGTCACAGTGAAGATCAAGCTCCGCGATGTCGAGGGCGCACCGGGGGCGTACGGCATCCAGGACAAGACCGTCAGGTTCACCATCGGCCGCTCCCAGATCTCGACGGTCGACGCGGCCGCGCACACCATGGAGGTCCGGCGCGGCGGCGAGCTGCTGTCCACCATCCCCATCAGCGCCGGGGCCCCGAAGAACACCACCTACAACGGCAAGATGGTGGTGATGGAGATGTTCGACGTCACCCGGATGAACGGGGCCACCGTCGGCTTCACCAGCGAGGACGGCAAGGGCGAGTACGACATCCCCGACGTCCCGCACGCCATCCGGCTCACCGCCTCCGGCACCTTCCTGCACGGGAACTACTGGGCCAGCCCCGACACCTTCGGCACCACCAACACCAGCCACGGCTGCGTCGGCCTGCGCGACGACAAGGGCGGCGGCTCCGACACCCCGGCGGGCTGGTTCTTCGACCGGACCCTGATCGGGGACGTGGTGGAGGTCGTGAACTCCCAGGACAAGACCGTGGCCCCCAACAACGGACTGGGCGGCTGGAACATGTCCTGGGCCGACTGGGTCGCGGGTTCCGCCACCGGCTGACCCGCGCTGCAATCGAGTGATCGTCGGACCGGAATGCCGTAGCCGGGGAGTGTCTTCCGTCCGCCACGCCGGGCCCCGCCCGCAGCCTGGCAGGGCCATCAGCGCAGGCGATGGCCGATTTCGTGGACGGAGCGTCATGTCAGCAAGGAACTGGACCCTCGGGCTGGCCGTGGGAGCCGTACTCGCGGCCACCACCGGGGCCCCCTCGGCCCTCGCGGCCGGCCCCGGTACCGCCCCGCCGGCGGCCCGCGCCCTGCGCGCCCCGCTACCCGGCGGCCTCGGTCCGTGCATCCCCGGCGGCACCGGCCCGAACCAGGGCTGCCCGCCCGTCTGGCCCGACCCCAACAACCTGCCCTACACCGGCCGGGACAACGGCATCAACCTCTTCGTCGGCGGCGACATGCGGTCCGCCGCGGGGACGCCGAGGCCGAGGGCAAGGTCGTGGTCCTCGGCGACTTCGACATGAACAAGTCCGCCGGCGGCAACGTCTACAACGTGGGCATCGCGGGCGTCGGCTCCCGGGTCCCCCCGGCGGACGGCTCGGACTTCCTGACCACCGGCGACGACATCACCGTCGCCACCGGCCAGCGGCTCCTCGCCGACGGCGGAGTCGTCCGCTACGCGGGCACCCTCACCGGCACGGTGACCGGCACCCTCGCCCACGACGCGAACGCCGCCGCCCCCTACGCCGCGCTGCGCGGTCAGCTCGGCGCCGCGAGCACCTGCTACGCTCACCCCCAGGGCGCCCCGCGCCCCGCCACCGGCCGGGCCGTGTGGAGCGCGCAGGAGACCGTCTTCACCGGTGACGGCGTCTCCATGCTCCAGGTCTTCAATGTGGACTTCGACCTCGCCGGCACCGGCACCGGCCAGCAGTCCATCCGCTTCGCGGGCATCCCGGCCGGCG
This sequence comes from Streptomyces katrae, assembly GCF_000966975.1. Classification (GTDB taxonomy): domain Bacteria; phylum Actinomycetota; class Actinomycetes; order Streptomycetales; family Streptomycetaceae; genus Streptomyces; species Streptomyces katrae. The sequence continues at coordinate 10,352 of NZ_JZWV01000345.1, forward strand.
CCACTGTCCTGGTCAACGTCACCGGCGAGGCCCGGACGCTGCGCGTCAACAACGTCATGCTGCCGCCCGGGCTGCGCGAGCGGCTGCTGTGGAACTTCCCCGACGCCCAGTCCGTCGGCCTCGCCGGCTCGGCCCAGCTCGGCGGCAGCGTGCTGATCGGCCAGGACACCTCCCTCGCCACGGTCTCCGTCATCGGCCTGAACGGCCGCTTCTTCACCGCCGGGAACGTCACCCACACCAGCCCCACCGAGACCACGGGCCTCGGAGCCGAGTTCCACGCCTACCCCTTCGACGGCGACCTGCCCGAATGCGCCCCCAACCCGCCGGTCACCGGCCGGGTGTCCGTGCTGAAGACCGACGACGAGGGCCGGCCGCTGCCGGGCGCCCGGGGCGAGCGGTGGCGCGAGAGCAACGGCGTCCCGGGCCTGCAGACCGGCGGCGCGGACCCCGACACCCGCGTGACCGACTGCACCACCCCCGCCGACGGCACCTGCACCCGCGAGGAGGAGCTCGGCACCTACTACTGGCGCGAGACCGCCGCCCCCTCCGGCTACGACCTGCCGGCCGACCCGGTCCTCCAGCTGGTCCTGACGCGGGAGAACGCCGAACAGGGCGTGCGCGTCACCGCCCGGAACCGCCGGACCGCGCCGCCCGAGCCCAGCGCCCGCGTGGTGCTGCGCAAGCTCGACCTGGAGACCGGTGACCCCGTGCCCGGCGGCCGCTTCGAGCTGTGGCGCGAGACCAACGGCGTCCCCGACCTCCAGACCTCCGGCCAGGACCCGGACACCCGGCTCGGCGGCGTCTGCGTGACCGACACCCAGGGCAGCTGCACGGTGGAACTGCCCGTCGGCGAGCGCTACTACTGGCGCGAGGTCGGCGTGCCCGACGGCTACGAGCGCCCCGCGGACCCGGTCACCGCCTTCGACCTGGACGAGGACGACGTCGCCCAGGGTGCCGTCGTCACCATCCGCAACCAGCGCAAGGACGTGGAGCACCCCGGCTCCATCAAGGTGGTGAAGAAGGACGCCAAGACCCGCAAGCCCCTGGCCGGAGGGGTGTTCCAGCTGTGGAAGGAGACCAACAACACCGAGGGCCTGCAGACCGGGGGCCAGTACCCCGACGAGCGGATCGGTGAGCCCTGCACCACCGGCGGCAACGGGGCCTGCGAGTTCGACGGGCTCGTCCCGGGGACGTACTACCTCCTGGAGACCGCGGCCCCCGACGGCTACGCCCTGCCCGCCGACCACGTGACGGGGCCGCTGCTGGTCCGGGGCGGTGCCGATGAGGAGATCGTCGTCCCGGTCCTCAACAAGCGGGACAAGCACGGCAAGCCGGACCACCACAAGCCCGGCCACGACAAGCCGGGCCACGACAAGCCGGGCCACGAGGAGCACGGCGACCACGACGGACCTCCGCCGGGCCACGACCAGCCCGGCCACGACGGCCACGACGGTCACGGCCTCCCGGGTCTCGGCGGCGACTGGACCGCCGCCCGCGACCGCGACTGACGCACCGACCGGACGTCCCGCACGCGCCGCAGTTGGGACGGAACGGTGACATGAACGTTTCTATTCGTAATCTCCCCATGTGATTTCCTGTCGGCAAGCGCGCGACTGTCCGTGCGCGGGGGACATGGGGAGAACACGAGTGAACGTGCAGCCGATACGCGGCCGCGTCCGCACCGGCCTGCCGGCCCTGCTGCTGGGCGCGGCCCTTCTGCTCACCACGGCGTGCAGCAACGGCGGCGGCGCCGCGGGCGGCGGGGGCGACAACGGCAAGGCCGGTGGCGGCAACGCGGCCAAGGCCAACACCGAGGCCTCGAAGGCCGTGGTCAGCGTCAAGCCGGACGACGGCGCCAAGGAGGTCGCGACCAGCGGCGTCCTGAAGGTCACCAGCACCGGCGGCAAGCTGACCACGGTCACGGTCGCCGACACCAAGGGCAACGCGGTCGAGGGCAAGCTCACCCCCGACGGCGCCGCCTGGGAGCCCGCCCGCAACCTGGCCGCCGCCACCGAGTACAAGGTGCACGCGGTCGCCAAGGACGAGGCCGGCCGGGAGTCCGCCAAGGACGCCACCTTCACCACCCTCACCCCGCAGAACACCTTCGTCGGCCACTACACGCCCGAGGACGGCTCGACCGTCGGCGTGGGCATGCCGGTGTCGATCAACTTCACCCGCGGCATCACCAACACCGAGGCCGTGGAGAAGGCCATCACGGTCACCGCCGAGCCCTCCGTGCCGATCGAGGGCCACTGGTTCGGCAACGACCGCCTCGACTTCCGCCCCGAGAAGTACTGGGCCGCCGGCACCAAGGTCACCGTGAAGCTCGCCCTCGACGGCGTCGAGGGCCGCCCCGGGGTCTACGGCAAGCAGACCCGTACGGTCACCTTCACCGTCGGCCGCTCCCAGGTCTCCACGGTGGACGCCACGGCGAAGACGATGGAGGTCGTCCGCGACGGCCAGGTCATCAAGAACCTCCCCATCACGGCCGGCGCCCCCGCCACGACCACCTACAACGGTCAGATGGTCATCAGCGAGAAGTACAAGGTGACCCGGATGAACGGCGCCACCGTCGGCTTCGGCGGCGAGTACGACATCTCGGACGTCCCGCACGCGATGCGCCTGTCGAACTCCGGCACCTTCGTCCACGGCAACTACTGGGCCTCCTCCAGCACCTTCGGCTCGGAGAACGTCAGCCACGGCTGCGTCGGCCTGGAGGACGAGCGCGGCGCCGGAGACCCGAACACCCCGGCCGCCTGGTTCTTCAACGAGTCCCTCATCGGTGACGTGGTGATCGTGAAGAACTCCAAGGACAAGCAGATCGCCCCGGACAACGGCCTCAACGGCTGGAACATGGACTGGGCGGAGTGGAAGAAGTAAGCGGGTCGGCTCCCTGACCCGGTGGCCCGGTGCTGTGACCCACAGCACCGGGCCACTTCCCGTTAACCGCCGCTAACCTTCCCCGTATGACCCTCTCTCTCGAAGTCTCCGAAGGCGTCGGCACCATCCGCCTGGACCGCCCGCCCATGAACGCCCTGGACATCGCCACCCAGGACCGGCTGCGCGAGCTCGCCGTGGAGGCGACCGACCGCGCCGACGTACGCGCCGTCATCCTCTACGGCGGGGAGAAGGTGTTCGCGGCCGGCGCGGACATCAAGGAGATGCAGACCATGGACCACGCGGCGATGGTCGCCCGGTCCCGCGGGCTGCAGGAGGCCTTCACGGCCGTCGCCCGGATCCCCAAGCCCGTCGTCGCCGCCGTCACCGGTTACGCGCTCGGCGGCGGCTGCGAGCTCGCGCTCTGCGCCGACTACCGGATCGCCGCCGACAACGCCAAGCTCGGGCAGCCCGAGATCCTGCTCGGCCTGATCCCGGGCGCCGGCGGCACCCAGCGGCTGTCCCGGCTGATCGGCCCCTCCAGGGCCAAGGACCTCATCTTCACGGGCCGGATGGTCAAGGCCGAAGAGGCGCTCACCCTGGGCCTGGTGGACCGGGTCGTGCCGGCCGCCGAGGTGTACGAGCAGGCGCACGCCTGGGCCGCGAAGCTCGCCCAGGGCCCGGCGATCGCCCTGCGCGCGGCCAAGGAGTGCGTGGACGCCGGCCTGGAGGCCGACATCGACACCGGCCTGACCATCGAACGCAACTGGTTCGCGGGGCTGTTCGCCACCGAGGACCGCGAGCGCGGCATGCGCAGCTTCGTCGAAGAGGGCCCGGGCAAGGCGAAGTTCGTCTGAGTGGACCCCTGCGGGTGGTTTAGCTCCGCCTTAAGGCAACCTTAAGGCGAAACGGTTGATCAACACACCGTGATCGCTTCCACGCAGATCGTCACCGCAGGTCAACGCGGGCCGGTGGCCCCCTGGTTGCCCCTCGCATATGCCGGTACGCCCTCCTGGAATCCTGGATTCCGGGGGGCGTATTCCCGTGGAACGGCCTTGGCGGGCGCGGCGGCCGTCCATGATGGGTGCATGGCGGGCCTGGAGGGTGTGGAACAGCCGCGGCAGCGCGGGAGCGCTATGGCCGTACGGCTCACGGCGGCGGTCGAGGACGAGCAGGGCCTCAAGGCGCTGGAGCTGTACGGGAACCCGGCGGAGGCGGAGGTGATCCTGCCGTCCATGCCGGAATCGGCGGGCACGGCCCGCCGGCTCACCCAGAGCGTGGTGGTCCGCTTCTGGGGCCTGTCGCCGCAGATCGCCGAGCACGCCGTCCTGCTGGTCTCCGAGCTCGTCGGCAACGCCGTGCGCCACACCGGGGCCCGCTCCTTCGGGCTGCGGATGCTGCGCCGTCGCGGCTGGATCCGCGTGGAGGTGCGCGACCCCTCGCGCGGGCTGCCCTGTCTGATGCCGGTCCACGAGCTGGACACCACCGGCCGGGGGCTGTTCCTCGTCGACAAGCTGTCCGACCGCTGGGGTGCCGACCTGCTGCCGCGCGGCAAGATCACCTGGTTCGAGATGCGGGTCGCGGACCGCTGACCCCCCGGAACGCCGGAAACCCCCTGTCGCCGAGGTGGGGCGCTGCGGGGGTTTCATGGGCGCCGAGGACCGGTGGGGTGTGTGGTCCTCGGCGGGTGGGCTTCGCTCGGGTCAATGGGAAGCCGTGGTTCCGACTATGGCAGACGAGCGCGCGAACGCCAAAAGTCCCCACTCGGACATAAGTGTGCAAATCCTAAGAGTTTTCATCTAAATCTTAGGTGAGGTGGGCCACGTACCTCGCAATCCATGAATGAATATCCATCGCTCCGCGTAAATCATTGATCGAATAGCGGATGGACGGGCTTCGGTCCGCCACTTCCGAAGGTCCCAAACTGGGTCAATCAATACCTTCGGGGGCGTTCAGCACTTAAATGGGCGGGTGCTCTGTTATCAAGACCGCCGTACCGTCCTCCGCGCCACGGCGGCGGTCGCCGCCGGTTCCCGCGCGACCGGCCCGGTGTCGCGCTCACCTTCCACGGCAACGGCGACCCCGCCATCGCCCGCTCCGTGCTCGCCGAGGCCGAGAAGGCGGGCGCGCACGTCACCGTCCTGGCCATCGGCACCTGGCTCGACGACCACCCCGACATGGCCCGCCGGATCCTCGACGGCGGCCACGAGCTCGGCAACCACACCCACCACCACCTCGCGATCAACTCCCTCCCCGAGGCGGAGGCCTACGCCGAGATCACCGGATGCGCCCAGCGCCTCAAGCGCCTCACCGGCTCCATCGGCACCTGGTTCCGCCCCTCGCAGACCCAGAACGCGAGCCCCCTCGTCCAGAAGCTGGCCCAGCGCGCCGGCTACCCCCACGTCCTCTCCTACGACGTGGACTCCCTCGACTTCACCTCACCCGGCGCCGCGGCCGTCATCCGCAACGTCACCGGGACGATCCACGGCGGATCGGTGGTGAGCCTGCACTTCGGCTACGCGGACACGGTCGACGCGATGCCGCCCCTCCTCGAAGAACTCGCGCGCCGCAAGCTGCGCGCGGTGACCACCACGGAGCTGCTGACCACATGACGACCACCCGCCTTCCCCGGAAGGCCACCGTGCTGCTGGCCGGTCTGGTCCTCGCCGCCCTGGCCGGCTGCGGATCGGCCGACAAGGCGCCCGCCGAGGCCCTCGGCTCCAAGGGGCCGGCCGACCCCGTCAAAGCGCTGCCCGCCGTACCGCCGGGGCTCGCCGGGATGCCCCCGGTGCTCGATCCCGCCGACGTGTACGCCGCGGACCGGCCGAACCAGCTCTCCCCGGTGGTCAAGGACTTCCCGTCGCGCGTCTACGTGCCGAACACCAACTCCAACACGGTGTCCGTCATCGACCCGGCCACCTACAAGGTCATCGACACCATCCCGGTCGGCGTCCAGCCCCAGCACGTGGTGCCCTCGTGGGACATGAAGACCCTGTGGGTCAACAACAACCGCGGCCACACCCTCACCCCCATCAACCCGGCCACCGGTGAGGCGGGGGAGCCCGTGGAGGTCCACGATCCGTACAACCTCTACTTCACCCCCAACGGCAAGTACGCCATCGTGATGGCCTCCATGGACCGCGAGCTCGTCTTCCGCGACCCGCACACCATGAACCGCGTCAAGACCGTCCCGGTGACCTGCTTCGGCGTCAACCACGCCGACTTCTCCCTCGACGGCCGCTACTTCATCGTCAGCTGCGAGTTCTCCGGGGAACTGCTCAAGGTCGACACCGAGAAGATGGAGGTCATCGGCCAGCAGAAGCTCCCCTTCGAGGGCGCGATGCCGCAGGACGTGAAGGTCTCGCCCGACGGGAAGACCTTCTACGTCGCGGACATGATGGCCCACGGCATGTGGGTGCTCAGCGGCGACAAGTTCGACACCCCCAAGCTGCTGCCCACCGGCAAGGGCTGCCACGGCCTCTACGTCAGCCGCGACTCCCGCGAGATGTACGTCTCCAACCGCGGCGAGGGCAGCATCTCGGTCTTCGACTTCAAGAAGAACGCGCTCACCAAGAAGTGGGAGCTGCCCGAAGGCGGCAGCCCCGACATGGGCGGCGTCTCGGCTGACGGCAAGGTGCTGTGGCTGTCCGGCCGCTACAACTCCGAGGTCTACGCCATCGACACCACCAGCGGCAAGGAACTGGCGAAGATCCCCGTCGGCAGCGGCCCCCACGGCCTGGCCGTCTACCCGCAGCCCGGCCGCTACTCGCTCGGCCACACCGGCATCTTCCGCTAGGCCGTCTC
>NZ_JZWV01000346.1 GCF_000966975.1 Streptomyces katrae
AGGCAAGATCCGGAAGAGACGGCCTAGGACGGCGCCCGCCCGTAAGGGGACGCGACCGCCTCCCGGGAGCCCGCCGGCGGCTCCCGGGACCCGTGGGCGGGGACCGACCCCGGTGCGGCTACCCTGAGCCGGTCAACAAGCACCAGGAAGGGGTGGCCCCAGTGGCGGACATCGACAAGGCACGCGAGACGTTCGACCGGTTCGACGCGAACGGCGACGGCGTCATCACGGCCGACGAGTACAGCGCGGCCATGAAGGCGATGGGGGACCACTTCGTCACCCCCGCGATCGCCGACGCGATCATCGCGGCCAAGGACCTCAACGGCGACAAGCTGCTGAGCTTCGACGAGTTCTGGGCCGACCTGAACAAGTAAGGCCCCGACGGACGGGCGCCGCGCCCGCCTCCGTCCCGCCCGCCGGGACGGGGGCGCGTCAGGCCCCGGCCGGCGCCCCGGGCCCGCTCGCGCCGGGGCCCGTCATGTCCTCGACCTCGGCGAGGGCCTCCTCCAGCCAGCTGAGCCAGAAGCCCTCCAGGGCGATCCCCCCGTGCAGCACGAGCCGCCGAAGCCGGTCCGGATCCGCGTTCCGCCCCGCCGGGAAGTCCTTCGCCTCGATGGCCTCGTACTCCGCGAGCTGTGCCCGGTGCAGCTCCAGGTGCCGCCGCAGCTCCGCGGCGAGCCCCTGCGGCCCCACCACGGCCGCCGCCCTGATCCGCA
>NZ_JZWV01000347.1 GCF_000966975.1 Streptomyces katrae
CCGCAGCAGCAGCGCGTCCCGCATCGGCTTGGGATCCTGCCGCTCGTCCACCCAGCGGGCCAGCTCCGCACTGCCGCCGGGCAGCACCTCGTACTGCTTCTTCTGCCCCCGCACGGGCCCCTCGCTGGGCAGCGCCCGGATCAGCCCGGCCTCCTCCAGCCGCCCTAGCTCCCGGTAGATCTGCTGGTGCGTCGCCGACCAGAAGTACCCGATCGACTTGTCGAACCGCCGCGTCAGCTCCAGCCCGGACGAGGGCCTCTCCAGCAACGCGGTGAGAATGGCATGCGGCAACGACATGCGGCCATCCTAGGTGTGGGCAATCGTCCCGCCCCCGGTGTGGGCAATCGTCCCGCAGGGCGGGACACCCCGCCCCGCAGGGCCGACCCCGCCCCGCAGGGCCGACCCCGCCC
>NZ_JZWV01001784.1 GCF_000966975.1 Streptomyces katrae
GAGACGGCTCCGCGCAGCGGCACCCCCGGCACCCCCGGACCCCTCAGCGGAACTCCCGTACCACCTCGATCCGCCCGACGATGTGCGCGTTGAACTCCGCCAGCTCCTCCGCCGGGACCCACAGCTCCAGGATCGTCTCGCCCCCCGCCCGCCGCACCGGATACCGCTCCAGGAACGCCGAGTCCACCTCGAACCGCGTCACGAACCCGGCCCCGTCGTGCTTGACGTTCCAGTCACGGGCGATCCGGACCGCGTAGTCCTCGTTCAGCACCGGATAGAAGATCGGCTGCTCCGGCAGCCGCGGCGGCCAGGCGCGCCAGTCGAGGGCGCGGACCAGGTCGAGCTCGACGGGGCCGGTCGGGCGCCAGAGGGTGGTGGTGGGCTGCGCGGTGCTGGACATGCGGGCGACCCTAGGC
>NZ_JZWV01001785.1 GCF_000966975.1 Streptomyces katrae
CCCCCGGGCAGCCCGGCGTGGGCTTCGCCGCGCGGGGCGTCCCCGGCGGGCGTGCGGGGGCCGGGCACCGGGCCGCCGGCCCCGGCCGGGGCTTCGCCCTGCGGGTGCGGGAGTACGGGTTCGCCCGCCCACAGGTCGTCCGTCGCGGGATGGGTGTCGGCCGGCCGGGCCCGGGCCGGGAGGGCCTCGCCCGCCGAGAGGTCGTCGGGGTCGCCGGGTGCGCCGGCGCCGCCGGGCGGGACGGCGTGGGCTTCGCCCCTCGGGGCGTCCCCGGCGGGCGTGTGGGGGCCGGGCAGTGGGCCGCCGGGCCGGGCCGCGGGCTGCTGGGGCTCGCCCTGGGCTTCGTCCCACGGGGCCGTGGGCACGGCTTCGCCGGCCCAGAGGTCGTCCGGGGTGGGTTCGTCCTCGTAGGAGG
>NZ_JZWV01001786.1 GCF_000966975.1 Streptomyces katrae
CCGACCAGACCGGCACCCCCGTCGCCACCATCGACTCCCTCGCACTGCGCGCCGTCACCACCGCACAACTGGAGGACGGCGGGGCGCTGCGCGACGCCCTGTTCCGGGTGGAGTGGGTCGAGCCGGTGCTCGGGGACGGTACCGGCGGCGACTGGGTCTGGCTGGACGAGGAGGACGACACCGTCCCCGCGTACGTGGTGACCCGGACCCCGGCCGGTGAGGTGCACTCCGCCGTCGCCGAGGCGCTGCGGCTGGTGCGGTCCTGGCTGGCCGGGGAGCGGTTCGCCCGGTCGCGGCTGGTGTTCACCGCCGAGCGGCAGGACCCGGCCACGGCCGCCGTGTGGGGTCTGGTGCGGTCCGCTCAGGCCGAGAACCCCGGCCGGTTCGCCCTGGTCGAGGCCGCCGAC
>NZ_JZWV01001787.1 GCF_000966975.1 Streptomyces katrae
CTCGGACCTCCTCGGACCCCCGGCCCCGCAGCCGGCCCCCGGCCCCGGGTTCCACGACGCCCTCCGCTCCCTCACGCCCGAGTACGCGGGCCGGGAAGGCCCCTCTCCCGAAGCCGTGGGACGCCGGTCCGGACCCGGGCCGGAGGTCCAGGCCGATCGCGGGTCCCCCGGCCCGGTGCCGGTGGACCGGCCGGAACCCGGTCCCGCCGCGCCCGTCCGTCTCGAGGGGCTCTCCGAGGGCCCGGCGGACCGGACCGGGCCGCCCGGCCCGAAGCCGGGCCCGCGCCCCGGCCCGGTCTCCCGGAGGTCCCGGCGGCGCATGCCGACGGGGCCGGCCCCGGAGCCGCCGAGCCCGTGCTGCCGTCCGCTCCGCACGCCGAGCCGCTGCGCACCCTGCTGGAGAC
>NZ_JZWV01001788.1 GCF_000966975.1 Streptomyces katrae
CCCGTGGTGGTCTCCTCCGTCACGCCGCGGATTCCGGACGCGAGGGCGGTCCAGTCGATGTCCGTCTTCGCCAGCAGGCCGAGGACGATGGCCATTTCCTCGTTGTCGGCGGTCGAGACGTCGGGAACGGCCCCGGCCTTCTGGTACTCCACGCCCTTGTGGACCAGCAGGGTGGCGTCACCGCCGTCGTCCAGGATCATGTTGGGGCCGGTCTGCCCGGGCCAGGTCAGCGCCTGCTCCGTACACCACCAGTACTCCTCCAGCGTCTCGCCCTTCCAGGCGAAGACCGGGATCCCGGCGGCCGCGATGGCCGCGGCGGCGTGGTCCTGGGTCGAGTAGATGTTGCAGGACACCCAGCGGACCTCGGCGCCGAGCGCCACCAGGGTCTCGATCAGGAC
>NZ_JZWV01001789.1 GCF_000966975.1 Streptomyces katrae
CCGAATTCGGCGAGGGAGATGTCGGCGACCTTGTAGTCGGTGAATGCGGCAGACATGCGGTGTGCTCCTTGGAGAGGTCCGGGGGCCGGGGTCATCGGCGGCCTCCCGCGTTGAAGTAGCCGGCCTCGGGGTGGTGGATGACCAGGGCGTCGGTGGACTGCTCGGGGTGGAGCTGGAACTCCTCCGAGAGGTGGACGCCGATCCGCTCGGGCCGGAGCAGGTCGGCGATCTTGGCCCGGTCGGAGAGCTCCGGACAGGCCGGGTAGCCGAGGGAATAGCGGCAGCCCTGGTACTCGGTACGGAACATGCCGTCCATGCCCGCCGGGTCGGATCCGGCGATCCCGAGCTCGGCGCGGACGCGGGCGTGCCAGTACTCGGCGAGGGCCTCGGCG
>NZ_JZWV01001790.1 GCF_000966975.1 Streptomyces katrae
TGTGAGGGTGGGGCGCCTACTCCGGCCGGCCCTCATCCCGGGCGGAGCCGGCGTGTCCGTGGCACGGTGGCAGGGCGACGAGAGGTCCACGCAGGGCGGGCCCGGCCGGATGTCAGCCACCCCGGCCGGGTCCGTCTCCGGCCTCCCTGCCCCGCCACCAGGTCGACGTACTTCCCCGCTTGTGGGCGGGGGGGCCGGCCGGGTGACCTGCGTGCCGCGCGCGGCACGTCCCGCCGGGGGCGTCCGCCGCACAGGGCGAGGATGCCCGAGCCCCGCCGACACCTTCCCCGGATGGAGACTTCCCGTGCTGGAACGCAAGCAGGTCAAGGGCCGGACCCAGGTCACCTTCCGGCTGCCCGAGGACAACCCCGCCGGGCCGGTGAGCGTGGTA
>NZ_JZWV01001791.1 GCF_000966975.1 Streptomyces katrae
CTCGGCGTCTGGCGGCCCGTCTTGGGCTGGGATGCTCTGCGGGTCGGCTTTTGGTGCGGCCACCAGCCCTGGACGGCGGCCGCACGCCGAGATTTCGGCAGCGCGTAGCGATCTGTCGCGCCTCCCGGCCCCGGAGGACGACTCCGTCGTCCTTCGGTGCGGGTATCAGCCTTGGACGGCCGTCGGACGCCGGAAGCCGGGCAGCGCGTAGCGATCTGCTGCGCCTGGGTGCGCCGAAGGACGACCCGTTCGTCCTCCGGCGCGGTTATCAGCCCCAGGCGGTCGTTGGACGCCGAGACGAGAGAAGCGCGTAGCGATCTGTGGCGCCCACCGGCCCCGGAGGACGACTCCGTCGTCCTTTGCTGCGGGCAGCGGCCCCAGAC
>NZ_JZWV01001792.1 GCF_000966975.1 Streptomyces katrae
ACCCTGACCACGGCGGGGCCCGGGCGGTCGGCCCGGTACACGCCGTCCTGGCCGATCCGGCCCCGGTCGGTGCTCCAGCGCGGGGCCGCGGCGGCCGGGGCGAGCGTGGCGTCGTACGGGGTGGCGGTGAGGGTGCGGGTCAGGCCCGGGAAGAGCCGGGTGGCGCCGCCGGCGGGCTGGACGTCGAACCCGGCGAGCGGGCCGGGGCCGGCCGGGGCGGTCAGGACGAGGCCGTTGGGCACGGGGCGCGGGTGCCCGTCGGACGGGGAGTTCTCCAGGGTGAGGGCGCCCGCGCCGGGGTGGGCGGCGAGCAGGGTGGCGGAGCCGCCGCCGTCGAGGTTGAGGGCCTCGTACGCGCCGAGCCGGCGCATCAG
>NZ_JZWV01001793.1 GCF_000966975.1 Streptomyces katrae
CCGGCGGCCGCCTTGGGCTGATACCCGCGCCAAAGGACGAACAGACTGGCATCCCGGGCCGGTGGGCGCGCCGGATCGCTACACGCTTCTCCCTTTTCGGCGTCCGGCGGCTGCCTGGGGCTGATACCCGCACGAGAGGCCGAACGGATCGTCCTGGGGAGCACCCAGGCGCTGCAGATCGCTACACGCTGCCGAAATCTCGGCGTCCGGGCCGCCGTCCGGGGCTGGTGACCGCACCAAAGCCGACCCGCAGGGCATCCCAGCCCAAGACGGGCCGCCAGACGCCGAAGAAGGAGAAGCGCGTAGCGATCTGTCGCGCCCACGGGCCCCGGAGGACACCTCCGTCGTCCTCCGGTGCATGCAGCGGCCCGA
>NZ_JZWV01001794.1 GCF_000966975.1 Streptomyces katrae
GTCGCGCCCACGGGCCCCGGAGGAGGCTTCCGTCGTCCTTTGCTGCGGGCAGCGGCCCCAGACAAGCGGCGGACGCTGAGACGGGAGGAGCGCGTAGCGATCTTTCGCGGAGAGCGGCTCCGGAGGGCATTCATGTCGGCCCGGATGCCCTGCGAGGCGGCCCCCGACCACCTCGGCTCATCGCTGAGGGAGCCGGATGTCTCAGGTAGGACC
>NZ_JZWV01001795.1 GCF_000966975.1 Streptomyces katrae
TCCCCGCCACGGTCGTCACGACGCCCGTAGGACGGACGGTCGCCACCACGGTCGTCGCGGCCGCCACGGAATCCGCCGCGCTCGTCGTCACGACGGGGGTAGGAGGGACGCCCGCCGCGGTCGTCGTCCCGACGCGGCGAGAAGGGACGGTCGCCGCCCCGGTCGTCACGACGGAAGGACGGGCGGTCGCCACCGCGGAACCCACCGCGCTCGTCATCACGACGCGGGTAGGAGGGACGGCCGCCACGGTCGTCGTCACGGCGGCCGTACGAGGGACGGTCGCCTCCGCGGTCGTCGCGGCCGCCACGGAAACCACCGCGCTCGT
>NZ_JZWV01001796.1 GCF_000966975.1 Streptomyces katrae
GCGGTCGTCACGGCCACGGAAGCCACCGCCGGCGGGACGTCCGCCACGGTCGTCACGGCGGAAGCCGCCACCGGCGGGGCGACCACCGCGGTCGTCGCGGCGGAAGCCACCACGGTCACCGCCACGGTCGTCACGGCCCCCGCGGTAGCCGCCCCTGTCACCGCCGTCGTTGCGACGAGGCTCGCGCTCCGGACGATCGTCGGGAGAGTTGGACATGGGTGTGACTCCTGTCTTCGGGGTACCGCTAGTCATTCTCGCGCAACCAGCCCATGGCCGCGCTTCGGCGTAAAGAGGTGCAAAACAAAAAGGACCCTTGGTCCTCAGCTGAACGCTGAGGACCAAGGGTCCTTTGAAAGATTGTTCGGCGG
>NZ_JZWV01000348.1 GCF_000966975.1 Streptomyces katrae
AGTGAGGTTGCCCATGTCCCCGTCCGACCGCCGGATCCGCCGCGCGTGCGCGCTGGGCGGCGTACTGTGCGTTGTGCTGGCGGCCGGTGCCTGCGCCGCCGCGCCGGCCCGCCCGGGGTCCGCGCATGCGGCCCATGCCGCCCACGCGGCGGGCACCGCCTCCGCCACTCCCTCCGCCTCCGCCTCCGCCTCCGCCTCCGCCTCCGCCTCCGCGACGGTCGAGCAGATCGCCGAGGCCCTCGGCTGCACGCCCGAACTGGGCACTCAGGCCGAAGAGTTGCGACAGGGAGCCTGTCAGACCGGACAGGGCGTCTACCGCATGACCACCTTCGCCGCCGAAGCAGGCCTGCGCTCCTGGCTGGCCGAGGCCGAGCCGTACGGCGGCTTCTACCTGGTCGGGAACCGCTGGGTGGTCACCGCCCAGTCCGCGGACGCCCTGGCCGGTCTGCGCGAGCGCCTCGGCGGCAGCGTCGAGACCGGCGCCGCGCACACCGGCCACTGACCCCGCCCCGGTCCGTCATGCGGCCCAACCCCTAAGGGAATTAGGCCCGTTGTCCGAAATCGCCTCGTTCACGAGGAGGACAAGAGCCGTCACGAGGGATGATTCGCCCCGCCGCCCGGTACTCCAAGGTGGGCAGGGACTCGCCCCTCTCCGAAAGGAACGGCCCTTCCGTGCCGCAGACGAAACGCTTCGCGCCCCTGCTCGCCGCCGCCGGGCTACTGGTCACCTCCCTGCCCCTCCTGACGGCCACTCAAGCCGCCGCCGACACCGCCGCCCAGGAGTACGCGCCGCCCAAGCCCGCCTGGCACCGGTGCAGTGCCGAGCAGCCGGCCTCGTACGAGTGCGCCACGCTCAAGGTGCCGCTGGACTACCGGCAGCCCCGGGGGCGCACCCTCGACCTCGCGATATCCCGGATGAAGAGCCCGGACCCCGCCAAGCGGCGCGGCGTCCTGCTGATGAACCCCGGCGGGCCGGGCGGGCCGGGGCTCGACCTGCCGCTGATGGCGGACGGGGCGCTGCCCAAGGAGGTCCGTGAGCAGTACGACCTGATCGGCTTCGATCCGCGCGGGGTCGGCGCGAGCAGCCCCGTCAGCTGCGGACTGACCGACGCGGAGCAGCAGTTCCAGCGGGCCTACCGGCCCGAGACCTTCGCCGCGGACGTGGCCTGGGCGCGCACGGTCGCGGACAAGTGCCGGGAGAAGGCCGGTGCGGTGCTCCCGCACATCACCACCCGCAACACGGCCCGCGACATGGACGCCATCCGCGTGGCCCTGGGCGAGCGGAAGATCTCGTACCTGGGGTACTCGTACGGCACCTACCTCGGCGCGGTGTACACCCAGTTGTTCCCCTCCCGGACCGACCGCTTCGTCCTGGACAGCTCGATCGACCCGCAGCGGATCTGGCGCGGCATGATCCAGGTGTGGGCCACGGAGGCCGAGCCGGCGTTCGCGCGCTGGACCGAGTGGACGGCGGAGCGCGACGCCGAGTACCACCTCGGGGCCACCCCGCAGGCGGTGTCGGCCGCCTTCTGGGGCCTGGTGGCGCGGGCGGACCGCGACCCGATCGAGCTCGACGGCCAGAAGCTCACCGGGGACGACATCCGCAGGGCCCGGCCCCTGTTCTTCTCCCCCGCCAAGGCGGCCCCGTTCGTCAGCGCCCTGAAGGCGGCGGCCGAGGGCACCCCGCCGCCCGGGGGCACGGCCGTGCCGGAGGAGGTGCGCGGGACCCTGCGGGGCGGCGCCGCCGAGCCCGCCTCGGACAACGGCATGGCCGTGGCCTTCTCGGTGCTGTGCGGGGACACCGACAACTGGCCGCGCGACCCCGAGCAGTACCGGCGTGACGCGGAGCGGGACAAGGCCCGTTACCCGCTGTACGGGGACATGGCCTCCAACATCAAGCCGTGCGCGTTCTGGCAGCGGCCGGCCGAGGCGGCCACGCCGATGCGGATCCCGGCCGACGTGCTGCTCGTGCAGAACGAGTGGGACTCGCAGACCCCGCTGGTGACCGGCCAGGGGATGCACCGCGCCCTCAAGGGGTCGAAGATGGCCCTCGCCCTCGGCGGCGAGGGGCACACGGTGTACCTGTCCGACCCGGGCTCCTGCGTGAACGCGACCGTCAACTCCTACCTGAGCACGGGCCGGCTGCCCGCCCGCGACGTGACCTGCACGACCGTTCCGGCTCCGGCCCAGCGGCGCGAGGCCCTGCCGGAGCGGGCGCCGCTGCCCTTCCCGGCGGGACCCCGGCTGTTCTGATCCGCCGGCCGGACCGCTGAACCGACCGGGGTCTCCGGCTGGTTCAGCGGTCCGCCGCGCGCCTGGCGTCGCAGACCGCGGCGGAGACCGCCGCCGCGGGCGGCCGGCGGGCGCTCCGCAGCGGGGTCGCCAGTCCCGCGCCGAGGATCAGCAGGCACAGCACCCCGCCCGCCACACTGGCCGCCGGAACCCCGTACCGCGCCCCCAGCCCGGTCAGTACGGCGGCGCCCACGGGGCCCGCCGCGTTGTGCACCGTCCAGAAGGCCGAGGTGACCCGGCCGAGCAGCGCGTCCGGGGTCACCTCCTGGCGCAGGGTCATCGAGGTGATCCCGCCGAGGGTGATACCGAACATGAACACGGCGCCCAGCAGGGCGATCACGGGAACGCTGCCGCTGAGACCGACTCCGGCGACCGCCACCGCGATCAGCCCGACGGTACCCAGCCAGCACGGTCCGAAGCCGAGGACCCGCCGCAGCCGGCCGGCCGCGAGGGCCGCCGCGATGACACCGAGCCCGCTCACGGCCAGCACGTAGCCGAGGGTGGCCGCGTCCTGCCGGAGGTCCTCCCGGACCCGGTAGATCAGCAGGTCGGTGGCGCCCATGGTGACGAAGGTCAGCAGGGTGAGCAGTACGGTCAGGGGGCGCAGCAGGGCGTGGCCCCACAGGAAGCGGAAGCCCACGGCGAAGACCTCGCGCAGCCGTCCGCCCGGTGAGGCCGGCGCCGGTGCCGGGGCCTCGTCCGCGGGCGGCGCGTGGCGTCCGAAGGTCACCCAGCGCAGGCTCACCGCCGAGACCAGGAAGGTCGCCCCGTCGATCCCCAGGGCCCACTCGCCGCCCGGCCCCGCGGTGATGAACCCGGCGGCGACGGGCCCGGCCAGCGTCCCGAGGGCGAAGGTGCCCATGAGCCGGGAGTTGGCGGCGGTGAGCTCCCCGGTCCCCACCAGTTGGGGGACGGCGGTCACGTACGCCACGTCGAACACCGTCTTCAGGGCGGTGACCAGCACGGTCAGCACGTACAGCGGCCAGACGAGCGGTCCGGCCGTCAGCCAGACCAGCGGGACCGCGCCCAGCAGGACCGCCCGCGCCAGATCGCAGACGATCATCAGGCGGCGGCGGTCGGAGCGGTCCACCACATGGCCGGCGAACAGCCCGGTGAGGATGCCGGTGGCCCCGGTGACGACGGTGATCAGGCCCATCTGGACGAGGGACCCGGTGGCGTCGAGCACCAGCACGGGCAGCGCCACCAGCGAGAGCGAGCCGCCGATGACGGACAGGGCCTGGCCGAGCCAGAAGACGGTGAAATCGCGATTGCGCCGGAGCGGTGCGGGGGCGGACAACCCGTTCAGCCCAGCAGGGCGTACACGGTGGAGGCGGTGGCGGCGGGGTCCTGGGCGCCGTCGGGGGTCATGGTGGCGTCGGCGAAGGCCATGCGCTTGCCGAGCTTGGTGACCCGGACGGTGATCAGCACGTCGGTACCGACGACCGGCCGCTGGAAGCTGGTGGACTGCTGGACGGTGGTCATCGGGCCGTACGCCCCGCGCGCGGCCGAGACGGCGATGACGGTGGCGGTGTCGGCGGCGGCCATCAGGGCCTGGCCGGACAGGCCGCCGCCGTCGCGGGCCAGGGAGTCGGACCAGGGCAGCCGCAGGACGGCGTGCCGCTCTCCGGTCTCCTCGACGGTGAGGCCGAGGGCGAGCACCCAGGGGGCGAAGTTGTCGGCGAGGATCTGGTCGGCTTCTGCGGGTGTCAGCGTCACCCGGAGATTGTGGCGGCCCGGCCGGGCCGCCACAATCTCCGGGTGACGCTGACACCCGCAGAAGCCGACCAGATCCTCGCCGACAACTTCGCCCCCTGGGTGCTCGCCCTCGGCCTCACCGTCGAGGAGACCGGAGAGCGGCACGCCGTCCTGCGGCTGCCCTGGTCCGACTCCCTGGCCCGCGACGNGGGGGGGGGGGGGGGGCCCGGCCGGGCCGCCACAACTGCCTTTCCGCCGGAGGGATCAGAGGGAGGCGGCCAGCTCGGTGCCCTGGCGGATGGCCCGCTTGGCGTCGAGTTCGGCGGCCACGTCGGCGCCGCCGATCAGGTGGGCCTCGATGCCCTCGGCGCGCAGCGCCTCGTACAGGTCGCGGCGCGGCTCCTGCCCGGTGCACAGGACGACCGTGTCGGCCGGGACCAGACGCGGTTCGCCGTCGACGGTGATGTGCAGGCCCTCGTCGTCGATCCGCTCGTAGGTGGCGCCGGCGACGGAGACCACCCCGCGGTGCTTGAGCTCCGCGCGGTGGATCCAGCCGGTGGTGGTGCCGAGGCCGGCGCCGACCTTGGTGGTCTTGCGCTGGAGGAGGGTCACGCGGCGCGGGGCGGCGGGCCGTTCGGGGGCGGTGAGGCCGCCCGGGCCGGCGTACGCGGTGTCGACGCCCCAGTGCCGGAAGTAGACGGCGGGGTCCTGGGAGGCGCCTTCGCCGCTGTCGGTGAGGAACTCGGCGACGTCGAAGCCGATGCCGCCGGCGCCGACGACGGCGACGCGTTCGCCGACGGGGACGCCGTCGCGCAGCACGTCGAGGTAGCTGACGACGTTCTCGCGGTCCACGCCTTCGATGGCGGGGGTGCGCGGGGTGACGCCGGTGGCGACGACGACCTCGTCGTAGCCGCGCAGGGTGTCCACGCCGGCGGGGGTGTTGAGGCGGACGTCGATGCCGTGGGCTTCGAGCTGCGTGCCGAAGTAGCGGATGGTCTCCTCGAACTCCTCCTTGCCGGGGATCCGGCGGGCGATGTCGAGCTGGCCGCCGATGTGGCCGGAGGCCTCGAAGAGGGTGACGGCGTGGCCGCGTTCGGCGGCGGAGACGGCGCAGGCGAGGCCGGCGGGGCCGGCGCCGACGACGGCGACGGTCTTCTTCGTCCGGGTCGGGGAGAGGACGAGTTCGGTCTCGTGGCAGGCGCGCGGGTTGACCAGGCAGCTGGTGAGCTTGCCGCTGAAGGTGTGGTCGAGGCAGGCCTGGTTGCAGCCGATGCAGGTGTTGATGGTCTGCGGGCGGCCCGCGGCGGCCTTGGCGACGAAGTCGGCGTCCGCGAGGAAGGGGCGGGCGAGGGAGACCAGGTCGGCGCGGCCGTCGGCGAGGATCTCCTCGGCCTTCTCGGGGGTGTTGATGCGGTTGCTGGTGATGAGCGGGACGGAGACCGCGCCCATCAGCTTCTGGGTGACCCAGGTGTAGGCGCCGCGCGGGACGGAGGTGGCGATGGTGGGGATGCGGGCCTCGTGCCAGCCGATGCCGGTGTTGATGATGGTCGCGCCGGCGGCCTCGATCTCCTTGGCGAGGTGGACGACCTCGTCGAGGGTGGAACCGCCGGGGACCAGGTCCAGCATGGACAGGCGGTAGATCAGGATGAAGTCCTCGCCGACGGCGGCGCGGGTGCGGCGGACGATCTCCAGCGGGAAGCGCACGCGGTTCTCGTACGCGCCGCCCCAGTCGTCGGTGCGCCGGTTGGTGGCGGCGGCGATGAACTCGTTGATCAGGTAGCCCTCGGAGCCCATGATCTCGACGCCGTCGTAGCCTGCGAGCTTGGCGAGGCGGGCGGCGCGGACGAAGTCCTCGACGGTCTGCTCCACCTCGGCGGCGGTGAGCTCGTTCGGGACGAAGGGGCTGATGGGCGCCTGGACGGCGCTGGGGGCGACCAGGTCCTTGTGGTAGGCGTAGCGGCCGAAGTGGAGGATCTGCATGGCGATCTTCCCGCCCTCGGCGTGCACCGCGTCGGTGATCACCCGGTGTTCGGCGGCCTCCTCCTCGGTGGTGAGGCGGGAGCCGCCCTCGAAGGGGCGGCCGGCGTCGTTGGGGGCGATGCCGCCGGTGACGATCAGGCCGGCGCCGCCCTTGGCGCGCTCGGCGTAGAAGGCGGCGAGGCGCTCGAAGCCGCCCTGGTGCTCCTCCAGGCCGGTGTGCATGGAGCCCATGATCACGCGGTTCGGCAGGGTGGTGAAGCCGAGGTCCAGGGGGCTCAGCAGGTGCGGGTACGGGCTCATGGGTGTGTGTCTCCTCGCGCGGTGTCCTGACCCTGTTGTAAGCGAGCGGGAGACGGTTCTGCAACTAGGTGCAAAACAGCTGTGGCGACTCTCACGGCCTCCGCCGCCCCTCCGGCGGGTGCCGGAGGGGCGGCGAGTGTCCCGGCCGGGGCCGTCAGGAGCGGCGCAGGCGCACCGTGACGATCTGGAACGGGCGCAGGTTCAGCGGGACCGCCCCCGACGGGGTCGGGGCGCCGACGGCCGTGGGCGGCAGGGGGCGTTCCAGGAGGTCGGTCTCGGTCGCCGCGGCGAGGGGGAAGCCGGGGGTGAGGATCGCCCGGGCGCGGCCGCCGCGGGATTCGTAGAGCCGGACGATCACGTCGCCGCCCCGGTCCTCGGCGAGCTTGACCGCCTCCACCACCACCGCGTCGTTGTCGACGGAGAGCAGCGGTGCGACCGGACCCGCGCCGCGCAGGACCCGCTCGGGCAGGTTGAGGGCGTGGCCCTCGCGGACCGCGTCCCCGATGCCGGCGCCGGGGGCGAGGGCGTGGCGCAGGGTGTGCCGGCCCTGGTCGGTCTCCGGGTCGGGGTAGCGCGGCGCGCGCAGCAGGGAGAGCCGGACGGTGGTGGTCTGGCCGCCGTCGGGGCGGACCTCGCGCGTGACGTCGTGGCCGTACGTGGAGTCGTTGAGCAGGGCCGTGCCCCAGCCCGGCTCCGCGGCGTGGATCCAGCGGTGGGCGCAGATCTCGAACCGGGCGGCCTCCCAGGAGGTGTTGGTGTGCGTGGCGCGCTGGACGTGCCCGAACTGGGTCTCGGAGGACGTCCGTTCGGCCTTCACGTCCAGGGGGAAGGCGGCTTTGAGGAACTTCTCCGTCTCGTGCCAGTCCACCTCGGTGACCAGGTCCACGGTCTTGGCCCCGGCCCGCAGGCCGATCGTCTGGGTGACGGAGGAGGAGCCGAAGGAGCGGGTGACGGTGACGGAGCAGGCGTCGGGGCCCTGGTCGGTGACCTCCAGGGTGTCGAGGCCGTCGAGGTCGGTGACCTTGTTGCGGTAGAAGGCCTCGACGTCCCAGGCGTCCCACATGTTCGGGAAGTCCGGGTGGATCTGCAGCAGGTTGGCGGCGCGGCCAGGGGCGAGGGACTCCCGGCCCTGCTCCAGGTCGTACGCGGAGACGATCAGGCCGCGGCCGTCGACCTCCACCAGCAGCCTCCCGTTGGCCAGCACGTGGCCGCCGCCGTGCCGCTCCTCCACGGTGGCCGGCTGCGGGGCCGGGGCGGGCAGGTCCGCCCCGCCGGCCGGGACCCCGCGGCGGGTGTGCGGGGCGCAGTTGAAGACGAGCTCCCGCTCGCCGTCGCCGGCCAGCGCGGTCTGCGCGGCCAGGGTGAGGGCGCGCAGCTCCTCCGCGACCCGCGCGTACGTCTCACGGGCCTCGCGGTGCACCCAGGCGATGGAGGAGCCGGGCAGGATGTCGTGGAACTGGTGGAGCAGGACGGTCTTCCACAGCCGTTCCAGGTCCTCGTACGGGTAGGCGAAGCCGGGGACGCGCACGGCGGCCGTCGCCGCCCACAGTTCGGCCTCCCGCAACAGGGACTCGCTGCGGCGGTTGCCCTGCTTGGTCTTCGCCTGGGAGGTGTAGGTGCCGCGGTGCAGTTCCAGGTACAGCTCGCCGGCCCAGACGGGGGCGTCCCCGTACTCGGCGCGGGCCTTGTCGAAGAAGGCGTCCGGGCGCTCGATCTCCACGCGGGGGGAGCCTTCGAGGTCCCGCTGCCGGCGGGCCCGGGCGAGCTGCTCACGGGTGGGGCCGCCACCGCCGTCGCCCCAGCCGAAGGGCACCAGGGAGCGTGAACCACGGCCCTTCTCCCGGTAGTTGCGGGCGGCGTGCGCCAGCTGGGCGCCGCCGAGGTCGCTGTTGTAGGTGTCGACGGGCGGGAAGTGGGTGAAGACGCGGGAGCCGTCGATGCCCTCCCACCAGAAGGTGTGGTGCGGGAACCGGTTGGTCTGGGACCAGCAGATCTTCTGGGTGAGGAACCACTGATTGCCGGCCAGCCGGACGATCTGGGGCAGCGCGGCGGTGTAGCCGAAGGAGTCGGGCAGCCACACCCCCTTGGTGTCGATGCCGAACTCCTCCAGGAAGAACTTCTTGCCGTAGAGGAACTGGCGGACCATGGCCTCCCCGCCGACCATGTTGGTGTCCGACTCCACCCACATGCCGCCGACCGGAACGAACTGCCCTTCCGCGATCTTCTTCTTGATCCGTTCGAAGAGCTCGGGCCGATGGGTCTTGATCCAGTCGAGCTGCTGGGCCTGGGACATGGCGAAGACGAACTCCGGGTGCTCGTCCATCAGGGCGACCATGTTGGAGGCGGTCCGGGACACCTTGCGGACCGTCTCGCGCAGCGGCCACAGCCAGGCCGAGTCGATGTGGGCATGGCCGACGGCGCTGATCCGGTGCGCGGAGGCGTGGGCCGGGGCGGCGAGCACCCCGGTGAGGCGGGCGCGGGCGGCGGCGGCCGTGCCGGGGACGTCGTCCAGGTCGAGCTCGTCCAGGGCGGAGCCGACGGCGCGCAGGACGGTGTGGCGGCGGGCGTCGTCCTCGCCGAGCTGCTCCATCAGGCCCTGGAGGACGTCGAGGTCCTGGACGAGTTCCCAGACCTCGGTCTCGAAGAGGGCCAGGTCCATCCGGGCCAGCCGGTAGAGGGGCCGGTCCCCGCTGGTCAGCCGGTCCCCCTCGGTGGTGGGGCGGTGCTCGACCAGGACGGGGTTGGCGGCGGCCTCGACGTACCACTCGATCCGCTCGCCGCCGGCCGCGCGGTCGGCGACCCGTACCCAGTCGTTGTACGGGTTGAGGGCCTTGACCTCGGAGCCGTCGGCCCGGTGGACCAGGCCCTCGCACTGGAATCCGGGCATCATCCGGTCGAAGCCGAGGTCGAGGACGGCTTCGACGGTGCGGCCCGCCCAGTCGGCGGGTACGGCGCCGGTGACCTTGAACCAGGTGGTCCCCCAGGCCGGGCCCCAGGCGTCCCCGGCCGCACAGGGCGTGTAGGGGGCGGCCAGGGCCTCCGTGACGGGAACGGGCTCCCCGGGGGCGTCCCACCGGGCGACGGTCAGCGGGAGGGGCCGGGAGCGGATGGCGGGCCTGATGCGTTCGCCCAGGACCCGGCGGAGGCGTTGCTCGATGATGCTGCGGTCGTCGTGCATGACGGCGGCTCCAGGGGAGGGTCGGGTGCGGTTCAGACTTTGACGGCGCCCTCGCCCACGCCCCGGAAGAAGAAGCGCTGCAGGGCGAGGAAGAGCAGCATCATCGGCAGCAGGGCGGCCATGGCTCCGGCCGCGATCAGCCGCTGGTCGTTGACGGTGGTGGCGCCGGCCAGGCTCTTCAGGCCGAGCTGGAGGGTGTAGTGCTCGCTGTCGGTCAGGACGATCAGGGGCCACAGGAAGTCGTCCCAGGCCCCCATGAAGCTGGTGATGCAGACCACGGCCAGGGCGCCCCGGGCGGAGGGGACGAAGACACGGGTGAACCGGGTCCACTCGTTCGCCCCGTCGAGCACCGCGGCCTCCTCCAGCTCCCTGGGGACGGCGAGGAACGCCGCCCGCATGATCATGATGTTGAGGACGGAGACCGCTCCGGGCAGCCACACGCCGACGAGGGTGTCGACGAGGCCCATCCCGCGCACGGTGAGGAACATCGAGATCATCACGGACTCGAAGGGGAACATCAGGGTGGCGGTCAGCACGGTGAAGACCGCCCTGCGGCCCCGCCAGCCCTCCCGGGACAGGGCGTAGCCGCCCATGGCGGCGAACACCAGGTTCGAGGTGACGGCGAGGGCCGCGACCACGAGGGTGTTGGCCGTGTACGGGAGCAGCGGGAAGGACTCGGCGACGCGGACGTAGTTGCCGAGGGTCGGCTCGGCCGGCAGGACGCCCTCGTAGACGTTCTCGCCGCGCCCGCGCAGTGAGGTCAGGAACTGCCAGGCGAGGGGGCCGGTCGTGACCACGAGGGCCAGGCAGAGCGTCAGGTAGCGGGCCGCGAGGGCGGCCCGGCGCCTGCCCGCGCCCCCGCGGCCCGCGGTGGCCGCGCGTCCGCTCACGCCTCGTCCCCCTTCGTCAGCCGGCGGCCCAGCAGGCTGAAGGCCAGGGTGAGCAGGAACAGGAGCAGGGAGAGGGCGGAGGCGTAGCCGGTCTCCCCGGCGAAGCCCAGGCCGACCTGCCGGATCAGGAAGGGCAGGGTGCGTGCGCCGCCGCCGGGGCCGCCGCTCTCCCCGCCCAGGACGTAGATCTCGGTGAACACCCGCAGGGCGGAGATCGCCGACAGCGTCCCGACCAGCAGCATCATCGGCTTGACGGACGGGACGGTGATGCTGGTGAACCGGCGCACCGGTCCGGCCCCGTCGAGGGCGGCGGCCTCGTACAGCGCTCCCGGTACGTTCCCGAGGGCGGCCAGGTAGAAGACCATGTAGTAGCCCAGGCCCTTCCACACCGTGACGATCATCGCGGAGACCAGCAGCAGCGTGCTGTCGGTCAGGAAGGGCACGGGCTCCGTGACCAGCCGCAGCCGTACGAGGACCGCGTTGACCGCTCCGTCGCTGCGCAGCAGCCACTGCCAGACCAGGCCGACGACCACGGCGGAGGCGATCACCGGGGTGTAGAAGGCGGACCGGAAGAGGCCGATGCCGGGGACCTCCCGCCGCACCAGGACGGCCAGTCCCAGCGGCAGCACCACCAGGCAGGGCACGACGACCAGCAGGTAGAGCACGCTGTTGGCGGCCGCCAGCCAGAAGTCGGGGTCGGCCAGGGCCCGCCGGTAGTTGGCCAGGCCGACGAAGCTCCCGCCCTCCAGCACCCGGGCGTCGGTGAGGGACAGCACGACGGTGTTGACGAACGGCCAGAGGCTGAACAGCAGCACCGCGGCCAGGCCGGGCGCGAGGAACAGGTACGGGCTCCACCACCTGCGGTGCGGCAGCCCTCCCCCGCCCTCCGGCGCCGTCACCTGCGGCCCGCCGCCGCCAGCAGCCGGTTGGCCTCCTCCTCGGCCCTCCGTACGGCCGTCCGCGCGTCCTCCTCACCCTTGATGGCCTTCTGCATCTCGCGCGCCACCGCGTCACCGACCTGACTGGTCCACTGGACGGGGGTGTTGGCGTCGAGCGCGGCCGTCCTCAGCTGTTCGGCGCCGATCGCGCGGGCCAGCGTCTCGGCGTCCTTCCCGTCGCCCCGGTCGGCGAACCGCGGGTCAGCCAGGCCCTGGGCGTTGGAGGGGTAGATGGTGGCCCGCCGGGAGAACTCCACCTGGTTGGGGCCGTTGGTGACCCACTTGGCGAACTCGGCCGCCGCGTCCGGGTGCGCGGTGTCCTTGCGGATGCCGAGGGACTGGGCGTAGATGCCGATGTGGCCGAGGGTGCCGGTGACGGCGCCCGCCACCCGGGTCTGGGCGTACACCTGCGGGGCGTTGGCCTTGATGTCCTTGACGAAGCCCGGTGAGCCGGGGCCGAAGACGAGCCGGCCGCTGCCGTAGAGCTGGTTGATGTCGTCGGCCTTCAGGAGGGACTCCTTGGGCATGGCGCCCTTGGCGTACAGGTCCTTCATCCGGTCGGCCCAGGCGACGGCCTTGTCGGTGTCGAAGGTGAACCGGTCCCCCGCCTTGTTCAGGAGGGGTACGCCCATCTTCTGCCAGTCGCCGGGCAGCCGTCCCTTGGGGTCGGCCATGAAGGCGGCGTACCGGCCGCCGGAGCGGGCGGCGATCTGCTCGGCGTAGTCGAAGAACTGCTCGACGGTGGTGGGCGGTCGGGCGGGGTCGAGTCCGGATCTGGTGAACAGGTCCTGGTTGTAGGTGAGGATCTCGGGGGTGACGTACCACGGGTAGGCGTACACCCCCTCGCCCTTGCCGGGGAGCTTGAACTGCTCCCAGGCGCCCGGGACGTACTCCTTGGCCGCCGCCGCGTCGAGGGAGGCCACGTCGGCGAGCATGCCGCGGTCCGCGAGGAGCTGGAAGGAGTCGGTGGAGAGGTTGACCACGTCGGGCAGGGCCCCGGCCTGGGCGTCGGCGACGAGCTTCTCGTTGTAGCCGTCGCCGGGGACGTCCTCCCACTTCACCTCGGCCTCGGGGTACGCGCGCTCGAAGGAGTCGATGACGCCCTGGACGTAGGCGGTGTAGACGGGTTTCAGCTGGAGGGTCCGGAAGGTGATCTCCCCGGCCACCCGGCCGGTCTTCCGCGCCTCTCCCGCCCGGGGTCCGGCGCCGCCGAGGCCGCAGGCGGAGAGGGAGAGCAGGCCGGCGGCCGCCACGGTGGCGACGGCCGTACGGATCAAGGGGTAACGGGTCATCGTCGCCGCCTTCGTGGGAGTTCCGGCTCCGGCGCCGGAGGGCGGTGCCCCAGGCTGTACGCAAGCGCCGGGCGCGTCAATGCGGCCGGAATCCCGCTGGCCGGGGGAACGCCTGTCCGTGGGTAACGGAAGACGGCGGAACCCGGGGCGGCGCAACCGGTCACGAGCTGGACTGATGCGCTTTAGCCGGAGCCTTTGCGCCGACGGCTCCGCCGGGGCGGCGGAGGTGATTCCCGGGCCGTCTTTGACTTCTTATCGCCGGTCCGCCGCGAGCGCCCGGAGACGAATCCCAACGGCACGCACTAATGCGGTTTATCGCAATACGGCCCACCCCGGCAGACCTGGCGGCCATTAGCACGCACGAGGGCGCACGGGCAAGGGTTCCACGGCCGCCGACCCGAACGGATCACGGGTTTGCCTTGATCAACGCGATGTGATGCATTGATCACACACTGTCGCGATCCCGCCCGCCAGCGAAGGAACCTCCCCATGCGCACGGTCCGAGAGTCGGTCCTGGACGTCCTGCGAACCCGCGGGATGACCACGGTGTTCGGCAACCCCGGTTCCACCGAACTCCCCATGCTCAAGCAGTTCCCGGAGGACTTCCGCTACGTCCTGGGACTCCAGGAGGCCGTCGTGGTCGGCATGGCCGACGGCTTCGCCCTCGCCTCGGGCACCACCGGCCTGGTCAACCTGCACACCGGGCCGGGCACGGGCAACGCGATGGGCGCGATCCTGAACGCCCGCGCCAACCGCACCCCGATGGTGGTCACCGCCGGCCAGCAGGTGCGCGCCATGCTCACCATGGAGGCCCTGCTGGCCAACCCCCAGTCCACGCTCCTGCCCCAGCCCGCCGTGAAGTGGGCCTACGAGCCGCCCCGCCCGGCGGACATCGGCCCCGCGCTCGCCCGCGCCGCCCAGATCGCCGAAACCCCGCCGCAGGGACCGGTGTTCCTCTCGCTCCCGATGGACGACTTCGACGTGCTGCTCGACGAGGACGAGGACCGGGCCGCCCAGCGGACCGCGGCGCGGACCGTGACCCACGCCGCCGCCCCCTCCGCCGAGGTGGTGCGGCGGCTGGCCGCCCGGCTCTCGGGGGCCCGCAGCGCGGTCCTCGTCTCCGGCAACGACGTGGACGCCGCCGGGGCCTGGGACGCCGTCGTGGAACTGGCCGAACGCACCGGCCTGCCGGTCTGGTCGGCACCCACCGAGGGCCGGGTCGCCTTCCCCAAGTCCCACCCGCAGTACCGGGGGATGCTGCCCCCGGCGATCGGACCGCTCTCCCGCTGCCTGGAGGGGCACGACCTGGTGCTGGTGATCGGCGCCCCGGTCTTCTGCTACTACCCGTACGTCCCCGGCGCCTACCTGCCCGAGGGGGCCGAGCTCGTCCAGCTGACCCGGGACGCCGACGAGGCCGGCCGTGCCCCCGTCGGTGACGCGATCGTCGCCGATCTCGCCCTGACCGTGCGGGCGCTGACCGCCGCGCTGCCGGCGGCGGAGCTGCCGCCGGCGGCCCCGCCCCTGGAGCGTGCCGAGTCCTTCGAGGAGGTCGACGGGGCACTCACCCCGCTCGCCGCGATGACGGCCATCGCCCAGGGCGCCCCCGCGAACACCCTCTGGATCAACGAATCCCCGTCCAACCTGGGGCAGTTCCACGACGCGACCCGGATCGACACGCCCGGCTCGTTCCTCTTCACCGCCGGCGGCGGGCTCGGCTTCGGCCTGGCCGCGGCCGTCGGCGCGCAGCTCGGGGCCCCGGAGCGGCCGGTGGTCTGCGTCATCGGCGACGGCTCCACCCACTACGCCGTCCAGGCCCTGTGGACCGCCGCCGCCTACAAGGTCCCCGTGACCTTCGTCGTCCTCAGCAACCAGCGCTACGCGATCCTCCAGTGGTTCGCCCAGGTGGAACGGGCCCAGGGCGCGCCCGGGCTCGACATCCCCGGCCTGGACGTCACGGCCGTCGCCACCGGCTACGGAGTACCGGCGCACCGGGCGTCCAGCTGCGGCGAACTGGTCAAGCTGGTCCGGGAGTCGGCCCTCCAGCAGGACGGCCCGGTGCTCATCGACGTGCCCGTCACCACCGAGCTCCCCACCCTGTGACCCCCTCCCCGCACCCCCGTTCCACCGCACCGTCCCGGAAGGCCGGCATGCCCGTCACCAGCGACACACCCCTCCTGCTCGCCAGGCTCCGCTCCGCGCTCCCCGCCGAGGCCCTGCTCACCGCTCCGGCGGAGCTCGCCGCGCACTCCCGGGACACCGCGCCCTTCTCCGCGTGCGGAACCCCCGCCGTGGTCGCCGTCCCCCGCACCGCCGAGCAGGTCGAGCACATCATGCGGACCGCCTACGAACTGGACGTCCCCGTCGTCCCGCAGGGCGCCCGCACCGGACTCGCGGGGGCCGCCAACG
Organism: Streptomyces katrae; assembly: GCF_000966975.1. Taxonomy (GTDB): domain Bacteria; phylum Actinomycetota; class Actinomycetes; order Streptomycetales; family Streptomycetaceae; genus Streptomyces; species Streptomyces katrae. The sequence goes on from NZ_JZWV01000348.1 coordinate 14,972, forward strand.
CCGTCGACGGCTGCGTCGTACTGTCCACCGCCGCCCTGGACCGGATCCTGTCGGTGGACCCCGCCAACCGCCTGGTGCGCTGCGAGCCCGGGGTCACCACGCGCCGCCTCGCCGAGGCCGTCGCCGGGTACGGGCTGGCGTACCCGCCGGACCCGGCCTCCTGGGAGACCTGCACCATCGGCGGGAACATCGCCACCGGCGCCGGCGGCATCTGCTGCGTGAAGTACGGGGTCACGGCCGACTACGTCCTCGGGCTGGACCTCGTACTGCCCGACGGGCGGCGCATGCGCACCGGCCGGGACACCGCCAAGGGCGTCGCCGGATACGACCTCACCCGGCTGGTCGTCGGCTCGGAGGGCACCCTCGCGGTGGTCGTCGGCGCCACCCTCGCCCTGCGGCCCGCCCGGCCGCCGGCCCTGTCCCTGCTCGCCCAGTTCCCCACCCTGACCGCCGCCGGGGACGCCGTCGCCGCGATCACCCGCGCCGGGCACACCCCCTCCGCGCTCGAACTCCTCGACCGGGCCACCACCCGGGCCATCGCGGACCTCGGCGCCCACCCGCTGGTGCGCCCCGGCAGCGCCGCCACCCTGATCGTCGAGAGCGACGGCGCCGACCCCTCCGCGGACCTCACCGCCATGGAACTCCTGTGCAAGGAGGCCGGGTCCGACCACGTGGCCACCTCCGCCACCGCCGAGGAGGCCCGGGAGATCATCGAGGCGCGCCGCCTGGTCACCCCCGCGATCGGCGCGTACATGGCCTCGCGGGGCGGCGGGCTGACCGCCTTCATCGAGGACGTGGCGGTCCCCCGCAGCGAACTCCCCAAGCTGATCGGCCAGATCGAGGACATCGCCGCCCGCCACCGGCTGCAGGTCTTCACCCTCGGCCACGCCGGGGACGGCAACCTCCACCCCACGGTCGTCTTCGACCCCTCCGACCCCGGCGAACTCGACCGCGCCCGGACCGCCTACGACGACATCATGGCCGCCGGCCTCGCCCTGGGCGGCACCACCACCGGGGAACACGGCATCGGCACCCTCAAGCGGGAGTGGCTGGAGCGCGAGCTGGGCCCCGTCTCCCTGGAGCTCCAGCGCGGCCTCAAGCGGCTGTTCGACCCGAAGAACCTCCTCAACCCCGGCAAGGTGGTCTCCGCATGACGCACTCCACCGAGATCCACGGGACCGCCCGCCCCGGGACCCCGCCGCGGCCGCCGGTCCGGGCCGGCCTGGCGGAGACGGTCCGCTTCATGGCCACCCACACCCTGCCCGTCTTCGTACGCGGTGTCGCCAGCCCCCGGTTCGGGGTGGTCGCCCTGTACTCCCGGCTGAACCAGCCCGCCTGGTCGAACGCCACGCTGCGGGCGATGAGGGCCCGGCACGGCGGGGCGCCCGTCCTGGTGCGCGCCCTCTCCGGCGAGATGCTCGTCCTCTTCGACGAGGAGGACATCGCACGGTTCTTCGCCGAGCCCATGGACGTCCTGGCCATGGACGCCAAGGACAAGCTCGACAGCCTCGCCGTGTTCGAGCCCACCGGCGTCATCTGCTCGCACGGGGCCCTGCGCGAGGACCGCCGCGAGGTCAACGACCGTGCCCTGGCCGCCGGTCAGGACAACCACCCCGCGTGCGCGGAGTACCAGGGGATCGTCGAGGAGGAGTGCCGCCCGCTCACCGCCGCCACCGTCCTCGACTTCCCCCGGCTGCGCACCGCCATGGCCCGTGCCTCCCGCCGGATCGTCCTCGGCGACCGGGCGGCGGACGACGCGGAACTCGCGGGCTGGCTCACCACGCTGCGCGACCAGGCCAACTGGATGGGCCGCAGCCGCCCCGAGGCCAACCGGGCCCTGTACGCGCGGGCGGACACCAGGATCGCCCGGTACGCGGCCGACGCGCCCCCGCACACCCTGGCCGCCCGCGCCCTCGCCGCCCCCTCCCCCGAGGGCACCGACCCCCTCGGCCAGACCCACCACTGGCTGCTGGCCATCGAGGTCTGCGCGCCGATCGTCATCCGCACCCTGCTCCTGCTGGCCGCCCACCCCGCCGAGCAGGACGAGGCGCGCGCGGAGATCGCGGCCGGCACGCCGGGGCTGCCCCGGCTGCGGGCCTGTGTGCGGGAGTCCCTGCGCCTGTACCCGATCGTGCCCGACCTGGTGCGCGTCACCCGCGCCGAGACCGAATGGCGCGGGGTGCGCCACCCGGCCGGGACCACCGTCCTCGTCCCCATCGGCTTCCACCAGCGCGACCCCGAGCGGGTGCCCGGCGGACACCTCTTCGCACCGGGCCGCTGGCTCGCCCCGGACGCCGACCTGGACCCCCGGATGGCCCCCTTCAGCCACGGCGCCGGCCGCTGCCCCGGCGACCGGCTCGGGCTGCTGCTGTCCTCGCTGGTCTGCGCCGAGGTGCTGCGCGGCAACCGGCTGACCGGCGCCCGCCCGGTCCTCGACACCGGCCGCCCGCTCCCCGGCATCGTCGACACGGCCGGCATCCGGCTCCGCCTCGGCCGCCCCTAGGGCGTCCCGCACCCCCAGAGAGGAGCATCCCGTGCCCGAAGCCGTACCCGGGGCCGCCGCGCCCGTCACCCAGCCGGACGTCGACTCCCTGCACCACGTCTGCCGTGAACTGGCCGGGGCCGCCGACGCCGTGCGCGAGGCCGCGCGCTACGCCTCCGGCCTCGCCCTCGGCCCCCGGCTGCCCCTGGCGGCGGCCGGCCCCCGGCAGGACCCTGCTGGACCCGCGGGGCTTCGGCTGGGCCCCGCACGGGCGCACCCCGCTCGCCGGCGCCGTCTGGCTGGCCGGGGTGCTGACCAGCCGGGAGAGCCTGGCCGTCAGCCTCGCCGTCACCGGACTCAAGGCACGGATCCGGGCGGCCGCCGTGCGCCACCCCGAGCTGCTGGCCAACCCCACCACCTCGCGGGTGCTGCGCGCGATCGACGAGGACCGGCAGGCCGAGGCCGTCCGGGTGTTCAAGGGGCTGCTGACGGAGAAGGGCGCCGAGTACGCGCTGGCCCTGCTGGCGCCGTCGTTCGCCGACATCATGGCCTGGAACGCGCTGACCGACGAGAACCCGTTCAACGACACCGCCGGCTGGCAGATCGCCACCAACCGGCCGCTGACCTCCGACTTCTTGGTGGGCACCCCGAGCGCCGTCTGGGCGTTCCTGGACCGGGGCAGGGGCCGGGCCGAGCCGCACACCCCCTCGGCCGAGCTGCTGGAGCGGATCGACACCTCGGGCACCATCGTCGGCTACGTCCGCAACATCGGTCACCTCGGCACCCGCGGGCTGCTCCTCGTCCAGCAGGTGGCCGGCCCGGACGGGACGCGCCGCTACGTGGTGCAACTGGCCGGCATGGGCAAGGGGTTCAACCAGGAGTGCCCACAGGACCTGGTGGGCAGCTGCAACGCGATGGGGTCCGCGGACACCGCCTACACCCGCGCCGTGCGCAGGGCGCTGAACCGGCTGGTTCCCTCCGGCTCGGAGGTGGCGCTGGTCGGCCACAGCCAGGGCGGGCTCACCGCCATGAACCTGGCGTCGAGCCGGGACTTCAACGCCCTCTACACGGTGACGCACGTGGTCGCGATCGGTTCGCCCATCGACCACAAGCGGGCCGCCGATCCGCGCACCCGGGTGCTCTCGCTGGTCAACGAGCACGACATCGTGCCGAGCCTGGAGGGCAGGTCGCCGGTGTCGGCGTACGGACTCCCCGCCGAATTCACCGAGTTCACGTGGAAGGACGACACCCACGCCTTCCCGCTGTGCCACGCCGCCGAGCGGTACGCGCACAACCTGGAGCACGACGTCCCCCACGCCCGCACCCACGTCGACTCCGAACTCGCCGCCTTCCGCGGCCGGGTCACCGGCACGCACCTGTTCACCCTCCACGACCGCTGAGGACCCCGTATGACCGACACCACCGACACCGCACCGCAGACGGCCCCCGGGGCCGGCGGGCTGCTGCCCGGCCAGGCCGGCGGCGGCACCCCGCCGCCCGCGGGCCCCCGGCCGTACGGGCCGCCCGGCCTCCTGGAGCGGCTGGAGTCGGCGGCCTTCGCCCGGATCAACCGCACCCACGAGTGGTACGAACTGCCGCACGCGCTGGGCCTGCTGAACCTCGCCGTGATCCGCGAGGACCTGCGCCGCCTCAACCTGTACGACACCTTCGGCGCGGGCGGCGAGCGCGACCGCCGCCCCACCCCGCACCTGGCCCCGTACCGCTCGTACGACGGCTCGGGCTACGACCCGTACGACGTGGACATGGGCCGGGCCGGGACCCGGCTGGACCGCAACTCCCCGCTGGAGCTCGCCCATCCGGACGAGGACGAGGCCCTGATGGCGCCCAGTCCCCGCGAGGTCAGCCGGCAGCTGCTGGCCCGGCGCGGCTTCGTCCCCGCGCCCACCCTCAACCTGCTGGCCGCGGCCTGGATCCAGTTCCAGAACCACGGCTGGGCCAACCACGGGGACAACGAGGAGGCCGAGCCCTTCACCGTTCCGCTCGCCGCCGACGACGACTGGGCGCAGCAGGGCGGCAGTTGCCCGATGCGGATCAACCGCACCCGCCCCGACCCGGTCGCGCACACCACCCCGGGGGGTCCGCCGACGTACGAGAACACCGTCACCCACTGGTGGGACGGCTCGCAGATCTACGGTTCGGACGAGGCCCGCTGCCGCTCCCTGCGCACCGGCGAGCAGGGGCGCCTGATCCTGGAGGAAGGCCGGCTGCCGCGGGACCCGCGGCCCGGGATGGAGTGCCTCGACGCGACCGGGATGAACAGCGACTACTGGACCGGCCTGTCGCTGCTGCACACGCTGTTCGCGAAGGAGCACAACGCGATCTGCGACCTCATCCGCTCCCACCACCCGACCTGGGACGACGAACGGCTCTTCCACACCGCGCGGCTGGTCAACACCGCCCTGATGGCGAAGATCCACACGGTGGAGTGGACCCCCGGCATCCTCGACCACCCGGTGCTGCACCACGCGATGCGCTCCAACTGGTACGGGCTGCTGCCCCGTTGGGTGACGAAGACCTTCGGTCGGATCGGCGGCGAGGTGCTCAGCGGGACCCTGGGCTCCGCCACCGACCACCACGCGGCGCCGTTCTCCATGACGGAGGAGTTCGTGTCGGCGTACCGGCTGCACCCGCTGATCCCCGACGAGATCACGGTCCGTGAGCACCGGGGCGGTACCGTCCGCAAGGTCATCGGCTTCGACGACATGCAGGGCGCCACCACCCGCACGGCGGTCGACGAGTTCGGCACGAGCGACCTGCTGTACACCTTCGGCGTGTCGCACCCGGGCGCCCTGGTGCTGCACAACCACCCCGACGCGCTGCGGAACTTCGCCCGGCTGTCCGGTGAACACATCGACCTCGGCACGGTGGACGTCCTGCGGGACCGGGAGCGCGGCATCCCCCGCTACAACGCCTACCGTCAGATGCTGCGCAAGCGCCCGGTCACCTCCTTCGAGGAGCTCACCGGCGGGCACCCGGGCGACACCCCGCTGCTGCGGGAGATCTACGACGGCCGGCTGGACCGGGTGGACACCCTGGTCGGCAACCTCGCCGAACCGCGCCCGGCGGGCTTCGGGTTCAGCGACACCCTGTTCAGGATCTTCGCGCTGATGGCCACCCGCCGGCTCAAGAGCGACCGGTTCTTCACCACCGACTACCGGCCGGAGGTGTACACGCCCGAGGGGCTGCGCTGGATCGACGAGAACTCGATGGTGACGGTCCTGCTGCGGCACCACCCGGAGCTGGCGCCGCACCTGGCCGGGGTGTCCAACGCGTTCGCCCCGTGGAAGGGGCAGGCGTGAGCGGGCGGCCGGACGGGGAGCGGGACCCCGCCCAGGGGCTGCGCACGCACGCCGCGCTGCTGCGCGAGCGGGCGGAGCGGCTGCGCGGCGCCTGCGCGGCCCTGGACTGGAAGGGGCCGCAGGCCGACGCCTTCCGCGCCCGCGTCGACGAGCTCGCGCTGCGCTGCACCCGCGCGGCCGAGGGGCTGACTCGTTCGGCCGCGGAGTTCGACGGCCTCAAGGGCTAGGTCGTCTCTTTCGGATCTTGCCGGTCAAGCCCGCGTCGTTCGGTGCCGTGCATCGGCGCCTTGGCGGGGCGCCGCCG
>NZ_JZWV01000349.1 GCF_000966975.1 Streptomyces katrae
GCCTAGCTGTCGGAGGCTACTTCATGCGGTACTGGGCCTTCTCCGCCAGCTTGCCGTCCTTGAAGCAGAGGCGCAGCACGTCCTCGGCGGCCTTGCCGTCGCTGGACACGTACCAGGCGCACACGCTGCCCGCGGGTTCGGCGGGGCCGCCCTCCTTGAGGGCGGCCTTGACGAAGGTCTCGCCCGAGGGCAGCTTGGCGCGGACCTCGCTCTCGGGGTCGCCGACGTTCACCGACGCGTAGACCTTCGGGTCCAGCAGGGTCTTGTCGGCCACGTCGGCCATCTTCCCCAGGCCGAGGAAGAGGGCGACGAGTACTCCGACACCCAGCACCAGCGCCACTCCGCAGCCGATGAGACAACCCTTGCGCTGAGCCATTGCCCGTTCCTCCGTGCCCTCGTGGTTCCTGCTGACACCGCGGAGCCTGGCAGGGGCCGGGGCGGGCGCGCCGTACTCGAAAGTCGCGGGCCGGCGCAACGATCGTCGTCGGTGTCAGAGGTCCCCGGGGTCGGTGTTGGCCCCGCAGAGGACGACGGCGACCCGCTCGCCCAGGGGCTCCGGCGCGGTGCGTACGGCCGCCAGGGCGGTCGCGGCGCCGGCTTCGACGACGATCCGGTGCTCCTCCCAGAGGGCGCGCCGGGCGGCGGTGATGGCCTCGTCCGGGACGAGTACGGACACGGCGTTGTCCTGGCGGGCGGCGGCCAGGGCGTCGGCGGAGACCCGGGGGGCGCCGAGGGAGTCGGAGGCCACGGAGTCCACGGGGACGTCCACGGGGCGTCCCGCCTCCAGGGCTGCGTTTTCAGGGCCCGGCAGTGCTCGGGTTCGGCGGCGACCACACGGACGCCGTGGGCCCGGGCGGCGGTGGCGACGCCGGCGAACAGCCCGCCGCCGCCGACCGCGACGACCAGGGTGTCCAGGCCGGGCAGGGCGGCCCGGATCTCGTCGGTGAGGGTTCCGGCGCCGGCCGCGATGAGCGGGTGGTCGAAGGCGTGGCTGGCCAGGGCTCCGCTGTCCGCCGCGAACCGGTGGCAGGCCTCCAGGGCCTCGCCGTAGTGGTCGCCGACGAGCCGGACGTCGGCGCCGTAGCCGCGCAGCCGGTCCACCTTGACGCGGGGGGCGGTGGCGGGGAGGAAGACGGTGGCGGGGACGCCCTGGGCGCGGGCCGCCCAGGCGCAGGCGAGGCCGGCGTTGCCGCCCGAGGCGATGGTGACGCCGGCGTCCGGGAGGGTGCCGGCGGCGCGGTGGGCGGCGAGGAAGTTGTGGGCGCCGCGGGCCTTGAAGGAGCCGGTGTGCTGGAGGAACTCCAGGGCGTACCAGAGGCCGTCGGCGACGGGGGCGACGGCGACGGGCCGGATCGCCCCGGCCGTGCGGTCGGCGGCGGCGCGGACGGCCGCGTAGTCGAGCTGCTGTTCCATGGCGGGAGGCCTCTCTCGTGGTGCGGTGTGGTCAGCCGGTGGGCCGGGCGGCGGCGATGAGCTGGCGCAGGGCGCCGTAGTAGACCTCGTGGTCGGTCAGCGCGGGCAGCAGTTCGGCCGGGTCGCCGCCGAGCACCGGGAACTCGGCCGGGTCGAGCGCGGCGAGCGCGGCCCGGGAGGCGGCGGTGGCCCCGGTGGGGTCGCGGTGGTCGACGAAGGCGGCGCAGCCCAGGGTGAGCAGGTACATCCGGCGGTAGACGGTGACGGCCTCGGCGCGGCTCATCCCGGCGGCGACGCTGTCGGCGAGGGCGGGTTCGACGAGACGGGCCAGCAACTGGCGGCCGAGCCAGGGCCGTCCGCCGCGCAGGACGAGCAGCCCGGGGTGGGCGGTGAGGAGCCGGTAAAGGGCCCCGAACCGTTGTTCGGTCGCCTCGGCCCAGTCGGTTCCGGCGGGGATCTCGGGGAGCCGGGCGGCGAGGTGCTCGGTGCACAGGTCCATCAGGCCCGCGAGGTCGGTGCAGCGGCGCTGGACGGTGGCGTGGGAGACCTCCAGGCGGTCGGCGAGGGCGCGGAAGCTGAGGGCCGCGGGCCCCTCCTCGTCGATGAGGCGCAGCGCTGCGACGGCGATGGCCTCGGGGGTCGCCCGGTCGAGGGCCGCTGATCTTCTCGGCATGAGATACACCGTATCAGCCACTGTCACATACACCGTATCCTCGCCTTGACCACCGCCATATTGCTGGTCATCAGGCCATAAGCAATGACATGTGTTGACAGTGGGTAGTCGTACCGCTGCACTGGGGCACCGTCCCCGCCGGTACGCACCACGCCAAGGAGAACCCGTGCCGCCTCGCCTGCGCGCCTCACTTCCCTGTCTGACCGCGGCCGCCCTGCTCGCCCTCGCGCTCTGCCCCGCCCCGGCGACGGCGGAGCCGACCGCGACCTCGGACACCCCGCTGGCCCTCACCCCGCCCATGGGCTGGAACAACTGGGCGCACTACATGTGCGACATCGACGAGGCGAAGGTGGTCGCCAACGCCGAGGCCCTCGTCTCCAGCGGCCTCGCCGCCAAGGGCTACGACACCGTCACCGTGGACGACTGCTGGATGCGGCGGGAGCGGGACGCGCGCGGGGACCTGGTCGCCGACCCGGTGAAGTTCCCGCACGGCATGGCCTGGCTCGGCGAGCACCTGCACGCCAAGGGGCTGAAGTTCGGGATCTACGAGGACGCCGGCTCGCTCACCTGCGAGCGCTACCCCGGCAGCGGCGCCCCCGAGGGCGGCGGCCCGGACCACTACGCCCGCGACGCCCGGCTGTTCGCCTCGTGGAACGTGGACTACGTGAAGATGGACGGCTGCAACCTGTGGGTGCCGCCCGGGAAGACGAAGGAGGAGGCGTACCGGGACGCGTACAACGCGGTCGCCCGGGCGCTGCGCGACAGCGGCCGCCCGATGGTGCTCTCCGCCTCCGCCCCCGCCTACTTCCAGCAGGGCGAGTGGGGTGGCGCCGACTGGCACAAGGTCCTCGACTGGGTGGGCGAGACCGGCCAGTTGTGGCGCGAGGGCAAGGACATCAAGGTCTACAAGGCGTCCGCCCCCCGGACCTCCCGCTGGAGTTCGGTCCTCGGCAACTACGGCTACAACCGGTGGCTCGGCCGGTACGCGGCCCCCGGCAACTGGAACGACCCCGACTTCCTGATCGCGGGCGCCCCCGGGCTGACCGACGCGGAGAGCCGCAGCCAGGTGGGGCTGTGGGCGATGATGGCGGCCCCGTTCATCCTGTCCTCGGACGTCTCGGCGCTCAGTCCGGGCGGGCTCGCCGCCCTCGGGAACACCCGGCTGATCGCGCTGGACCAGGACCCGCTGGGCCGCCAGGGCGCGGTCGTCTCCTCCAGCCCGGCCTTCGAGGTGCTGGCCCGGCCGCTGGCGAACGGGGACCGGGCGGTGGCGGTGCTCAACCGCTCGGGTACCGACCGGGACGTCTCCGTACCGCTGGCCGGCATCGGGCTGCCCGCCCCCTGCGTGGTGGACGCCGAGGACCTGTGGACCGGGAAGCGCACGGAGACGGGCGACGCCCTGACCGGCCGGGTCGCCGCGCACGACACGGCGGTGTGGCGGCTCACCCCGCGCGGCTGCGCGGAGGCCGTGCCCACCGGGCAGATCAACGGCCTCGGGGCGATGTGCGCCGACGGAGCGAGCACCAGCGGTGTCGGTTCGGTCGTCCTGGCGGCCTGCACCGCCGGGGCGGACCAGCGGTGGACCCTGGGCGGCGGCGGACGGCTGAGGCTGGCCGGGCAGTGCCTCACGGCGGGCTCCGGCGGCCTGGTGGAGCTGGCCGACTGCGCGCCCGGGCGGCGGGCCGGGCAGAGCTGGCGCCACCGGCGCGACGGGTCCCTGGTGGAGGAGGTGAGCGGCACCTGCCTGACTGCCCCGGCGGCGGCCGCGACGCCCGACGCCCCGGCCGAACGGCTGCGGCTGGCCGCCTGCGGTGACCACCGGGCCGACCAGGCGTGGTCCCTGCCGGTGTGACATCACTCTTCCGGGGGAATCGGCGCGCGGGCGGGCCCGCCCGGCACGGGGGGGTGGGTTCACTGGCCCGGAACGCCGAGGGGCGGCAGCCGGAACGATCCGGCGGCCGCCCCTTTCCGGCACCCATGGGCCACGAGAGCCGACAGGAGCGCACCGACATGTACGAGAACACCCAGGAGCGGCCCCGGACCCCCGCCTCCGGGATCACCGACGGCGTGGTGGAACTCCGCAAACGCAGACCTTCGGCCCCGGCCGGTGCCCCTGGCCGTCCCGCCAGGTCGAAGTCCGGGGCCGCCCCGGCGACGCCCGGCCGCGGCCCGGTCCCGAACACCGACCCCGCCCCGGACGCCTGACCGCTGCGCGGGGCCGTCCCCTACCCGCCCTTCCTCCGTTCCCAGG
>NZ_JZWV01001797.1 GCF_000966975.1 Streptomyces katrae
GCTACGCGCTCCTCGAATTCGGGCGTCCGGCCGCCGCCTTGGGCTTGGACGCCCAGCAGACCGGCCTTTGGCTCGCGTACCAGCCACAGACGGCGGTCGGACGCCGAGATGTCGGCAGCGCGTAGCGATTTGTCGCGCCCAGCGGTCCCGGAGGCCGATCAGATTGGCATTTGGTGCAGGTATCAGCCCGAGACGGCAGTTCGCCGCCGAGATCTGGGCAGCGCGTAGCGATCTGATGCGCCTGGATGCTCCGCAGGCCAGCCGATTCGTCCTTTGGTGCGGGTATCAGCCCCGGACGGCGCGGACGCCGAAAGAGAGGAAGCGCGTAGCGATTTGATGCGCCTCCCGGCCCCGGAGGACGATCCCG
>NZ_JZWV01001798.1 GCF_000966975.1 Streptomyces katrae
AGAGATGTGTATAAGAGACAGTTCCCCCTCCACACCCAGGCCGCCGCCTCCTGGTTCGCCGGCCGCTACACCTCCTAGCCCCGGCACCACCGCCTCGCTAGACCCCCCGCACCTCCACCCCGCTCACCACGCCCCCCGCCTCGTCCTCCACCACCACCGCCTCCCCGGCCCACCGCACGGTGTACCGCTCGACCTCGCCCGCCCCGAACCCCGGCCCCGGGTCCCGGATCACCACCCCGCCACCGGTCCGCCCCCGCGCCGGGGCCCACGCCTCCAGGCCCACCGAGCCGTCCGCGCGCCGCACCGGCAGCACCGATCCCGCCCGCGCCAGCACCGGGGTGCGCCC
>NZ_JZWV01001799.1 GCF_000966975.1 Streptomyces katrae
CTCCACCTCCGGCCCGAACTCCCACGGCTCCCGCCGCCCCGCCCAGATCGCCGAATGCGTCCGGAACAACGGCAGGTACGCCCCCAGCTCCAGCCACCGCAGGTACAGCTCCGGCGACGGCGAACCCCCGAACCCCCCCACGTCCGGACCCGAGTACGGCACCCCGCACAGCCCGAGCCCCAGCACCAGCGCCAGCGACGCCCGCAGCCCCTCCCAGCTGCTCTCCACGTCACCGGACCACGTGCCCCCGCAC
>NZ_JZWV01001800.1 GCF_000966975.1 Streptomyces katrae
GCCTTCACCGCCGGATCCACGATCGACACCAGCCGCACCCCGGCCGCCCCCAGCTCCCCGGCCAGCCCCGGCAGGTCCGGGAACGCCTCCCCGTCCACCGTGAACACCCGGTGCCCGTCGTAGTGGTCGATGTCCAGGTGCACGGCGGACAGCGCCAGCCCCCGCTCCGCGTACCCCGCCACCACCCGCCGCACCTCCGCCGCGCTCCCGAACCCCCACCGCGCGTGCTGGTACCCCATCGCCCACTCCGGCGGCACCGCCGGCGCCCCCGTCAGCCCCGCCCACCCCTGCGCCACCCGCGCCGGGGTCCCCGGCAGCACCCAGCACCGCGGCGGCCCGCCCTC
>NZ_JZWV01001801.1 GCF_000966975.1 Streptomyces katrae
AAGGCCCCGCAGGGCCCGACCAGGCGGCCGCAGAGGACGGGTCCGACCCCGAGGCGGGGGCGGAGGACTCCTCGGGCGGATCGGAGGCCGGCCCGGAGCCGGAGGCCGGGGCCGAGTCGGGACCGGGCGAGGCCGGGGCCGGCTCCGGTGAAGGGGCCGGCGCGGCCGGGCTCAGTGAGGCACAGGCCGAGTTGGCCGCGCAGCGGGTCGAGCGGGAGCGGATCGCGCGGCGGAAGGCCGAACGGGAGCACCCCGTCGAGGCCGGCGGCAAGCTCAGCGGCCGGGCCGCCGACCTGCTGGCCGCCGTACGGGCCGTGGAGAGCGGGGCCAAGGCGCCCGCCC
>NZ_JZWV01001802.1 GCF_000966975.1 Streptomyces katrae
CCGCTGTCCCAGGAGCGTTCGGTGAGGGCGAGGGGGCCCGGCCGGTCGGGGAGCAGCAGGCCGAGGGTGGGCAGGGCGAGGCGTCCGTGGGAGGGCCGCAGGGTGGTCTTGAAGCCGGTCCCGGCGCGCAGCGCGGCGGCGACGGCGAGGGCCCCGAGGTGCCCGAGGTCGGGGGCGGGGCCCTGCGGGGCGTGCAGCCGGCGCAGGGTCTCCTCGGCCCACACCCCGGTGGAGGGGTAGTGCAGGACGTCCCGCACGGCCTCGGGCGCCTGCCGCTCGGCCTCCTCCAGGAGCCCCCACCACTCCCCGGCCTCGCCGCCGGGCGCGGCGTCGAGGACGGT
>NZ_JZWV01001803.1 GCF_000966975.1 Streptomyces katrae
CCCCCCGCCCCCCCCCCGGGGCGCGGCGTCGAGGCCGCCCCGCAGCAGGAGCAGCCGTTTGGACCGCCGGATGTCCGTGACGAGCCGCAGCCCTTCGGGGGTGGGCTCGGTGGAGGCGAGGGCGCGCAGGACGTGGGAACTCACGGCGAACCGGGCGAGGGCGGCGGGGGCACTGCCGTACGGGGTGCCGGGCCGGGCCGGGCCCGCGGCGGGCTGCGCGGGGGGTTCCGGAGAGGGGGGTTCCGGGGAGGGG
>NZ_JZWV01001804.1 GCF_000966975.1 Streptomyces katrae
GTTTCCCCCCTCAGGAAGGCGGCGGCCGTCGGGCGGCCCGCCAGGAGGTCCTCCAGGCCGCTCACCAGGTCCTCGCGGCGGGCGCCGACCACGGCGGACCGGAGGTCCAGGGCGGCCCGGGGTGCCAGGGAGAGGGCCACGTCACGGGGGTGGAGGTCCGGGTGGGCGGCGAGGTGGGCCAGGATGCGTCCGGCCTGCGCGCGCAGCGCCGCCGGGTCCTTGGCGGACAGCGGCCAGACGACGGCCGTCTCGGTGGCCGGTGCGTCCTCGGCGGCGCGGCGCGGCTCCGGGTCCGCGTGCGGTGCGGGTTCCTCGATGACGACGTGGGCGTTGGTGCC
>NZ_JZWV01001805.1 GCF_000966975.1 Streptomyces katrae
CCCANCCACGCCGCGCACGCCGCCACCCCGCGCCCCGGACTCCGTACGGCCGCCCGCACCCCGGCGTACAGCAGCAGCACCCCCGCCCCCGCGACCAGCAGCCAGGCCCGCCCGTCGTACTCCGCGAGCCGCGCCACCGTCACCGGCTCCCCCCGGGACAGCGGCGGCAGCAGCCGCCCGAGCCCCCCGCCGGCCCGCCCCCGCACCGGCACGGACAGCCCCAGCAGCAACCCCGTCCAGCTCGCGTCCGGCGCCACCAGCAGCGCGGCCCCCGCCACCCGCTCCGGCCGCCCGGCCCCCGCGCCCGCCCACACCGCCGCACCC
>NZ_JZWV01001806.1 GCF_000966975.1 Streptomyces katrae
ACCTCAAGGCCGTCACGGGGCTCCTGATGCAGCGCATCTGAGCGGACCGCACGCACGCCGGGGGCGCTGACGGCATTAACGCCGTTAACGCCCCCACGTGCGTTTCATGTGCGTTCAAACGTGCGGTTCACATAGGGTGGCCCCTGGAGGTAGGAAGCAATGAGCGAGACGAACGAACAGACCACCCTCTTCGCAGCGGTCGACGCCCTGCTGGAGGAAGCCGCGGCCAAGGACGGCCTCCCCGCCCCCGACGAGCGCAAGCGCCTGCGCGAGGCGGCCGGCCTGAGCCAGGACCAGATCGCCAAGGCCCTC
>NZ_JZWV01001807.1 GCF_000966975.1 Streptomyces katrae
CTCCGGGGGCGGCCGGGTGCGGTGGAAGTCGCCGTACGGGCGGTGGTGGTGGGGGCCCTGTTCCTGGTGGTGGCGGGCGGGCTGGCGTGGGCCGGGCAGGGTGTGGCCGTGCTGGAGGGGGTGGTGCCGCTCTCCCTCCCGCGGGTTCCGCCGAAGGTGGTCGTGCCGGGGATCGGGGACGTCGGGGGGCTGCTGCGCGACGGGCTCGGGGACGCGGTCCGGCCCCGGGTGCGGGTGGGCTTCGCGGTGGATCCCGGGCCGACGGCGGCGGGTGCGGGGGTGTGGGTGGCGGTGGTCCTCGGGGTGGCGC
>NZ_JZWV01001808.1 GCF_000966975.1 Streptomyces katrae
ACGCGGCCCGAGACCACGGAGGCCGAGTTGGCGGTGAGGAGGTGCCCTTCCATGCCCTCGGTCTGCTCCGGTGAGAGGCCGATGGCGTAGTCCTGGCCGTTGGTTCCGGCGAAGACTCCGGTGCGGGTGCCGCTCAGGGTGGCCGGGTCGATCCCGGCCCGTTCGAACGCCTCCCAGGAGGTCTCCAGGAGGAGCCGCTGCTGGGGGTCCATGGAGAGGGCCTCGCGGGGCGAGATGCCGAAGAAGCCGGGGTCGAACTCACCCGCGTCGTGCAGGAACCCGCCTTCCCTGACGTAGCTGGTGCCG
>NZ_JZWV01000350.1 GCF_000966975.1 Streptomyces katrae
CCCTGGCGTCCGACGCCACGGTCTGGGCGGCGGGTTTCGCCGTCAGCCCGATCGCCGCCGCCGCCGGCCTGGCGGTCACCGAGACCGGTCGGATCCTCGTCGACCGCACCATGCGTTCCCTCTCGCACCCGAACGTCTACGCCGCCGGCGACAGCGTCCACGCGATCGGCGACAACGGCCTGCCCCTGCCGATGTCCTGTGCCACGGCCGGCTTCACCGGCATGCAGGCCCTCCAGGCCATCATGGGACGCCTCACCGGCAGCAAGGTCGGCCACGTCAAGCTGGCCTACCTGGGCAACCACATCAGCCTCGGGCGGCGCGACGGCATCCTGCAGCCGGTCGACCGCGAAGGGCGGGCGACACCACGGCACTTCGGCGGCCGCAAGGCCGCGCGGATCAAGGAGGCCATCCTCAGGACGGCGCGGTGGACCAGCTGGCACCCCACCTTCCGCCTGCCCAAGCGCAAGCGCCACCTGACCGCCGCGCCGCAGGCGTCGGCCGCGCACGCGCCGCAGTCGTCGGCCGCGCACGCGGCCCCGTACGCGCCGGACGCCCCCGCCGGCCGGGCGGTCGCGTAGCCGCCTAGGGTGATCCGCATGGACCGCGCCATCAGTGATCGCTTCGACACCAGCCGGTTCGAGGCCGGCCGCAACCGGCTGGCGTCGCTCGCTTACCGCATGCTCGGCTCGGCCTCCGACGCCGAGGACGCCGTACAGGACGCGTTCCTCCGCTGGCAGGCCGCCGACCGGGAACGGATCGACGTACCGGAAGCATGGCTGACCAAGGTCGTCACCAACCTGTGCCTCGACCGGCTCCGCTCGGCACGGGCACGCCACGAGCGGGCCGTGGGTGCCTGGCTGCCCGAACCGCTCCTGGAAGGCGACCCGATGCTCGGCCCGGCCGACACCTTCGAGCAGCGCGAATCGGTGTCGTTGGCCGTACTGACCCTGATGGAGCGCCTCTCACCCCTCGAGCGGGCCGCCTACGTCCTGCGCGAGGCCTTCTCCTACAGCCATGCTGAGATCGCCGGGATCCTCGGCATCACCGAGTCCGCGAGCCAGCAGCACGTCCACCGCGCGAGGCCGACCGGGCGTCCGCGCGCCGGGTCGTGGAGGAGTTCCTCGCCGCCGCCGCGTCGGGACGCACCGAACGCCTGGTGGCGCTGCTCACCGACGACGTGACGGCACTCTCGGACGGCGCCGGGCTGGCCAGGCGGCTGCTGCGGTACGACACGCCCGAGCAGGTCGCCTCCCACGTGCGGGCCGGCTTCAAGCCGACCCCGGCGAAGCGGCGACTGGCGGGCGGCACACCCGCGTTCCACTTCGCACTGGTCAACGGCTCCCCGGCCGCCCTCGCCGTGGTCGGCGACCGGATCCTGGGCGTCATGGCGTTCGAAGTCCGCGACGGCAAGGTCGCCTCCTTGCGCGGCATCGCCGCGGCGGCCCGGCTCAGGCGCCTCGACGAAGCCTGGCGGCAGCACGAACCCGAGGCACCGGCCATCGCCGCATGGTGACCGGCCCAGGTACTCGCGTGCCGGCTTCCCCCGCGCGGGGGAAGCCGGATGATCCGTGCGATGGATGTGATCAGCGGGGGAGACGCGGAGTCTTGGGGCCATCGGACATCCGGAGCCATGGGGGTTGTGGTGGCTGTACCCGAGTACTCGGAGGCGGGCGAAGGTCTCAAGCCGCCCGCGGTTACGCCGCGGTGGAGGCGGTGGTGGTGGCGGTGGCCCCTGTGGGCGCCGAGGGCCGCAGCGGTGTGGGCGGTGTCCTACGCCGCTGTAGAGGGCGCCTGGGCGGTGACGGGCACCGCCGTGCAGTGGAAGGAGCACTCCACGTACGCGCCATGGGTCCAGCTCCTCCTGGCGGCTCTCGCGCTCCTGGCCGGTGGTGCCTGTCTGGCCGGCACCCGGGACCTCGGCCCGTTCGGCCGGGTCGCCGTGGCGACGGCGCTGATCGTGGGGCTCGCGGTCTTCGTCGTGGGGATGAACGGGCTGCCGATCCACTTCGTGACGATGGCGACGCTCTCGGGAGTCGAGAGCGCCACCGGACTGGCCCAGGTGCTGCTGAACACGGCCGGCGCCGCCCTGCTCTTCCTCGTCTGGATCTCCTACCGCCGGCGGCTGCGCGGAGACTGTCCGCGGTGCGGGCGCCGGCACACCGGCGCGGCCGACGGCCCGCTCGTCCACCCGGCCGCGTCCCGAGCCCCGAGGCGGACCCGGGTCGTGGTGTACCTGCTCGCGGGCGGACTCCTGCCGTGGGCGGGAGCCAAAACCCTCTGGACCCTGGGCGGCAACGCCCTCGGCGTCGCGGGCGACGACTGGCAGAGGATGGCGGTGGCCGGCGCGTCGGGACCGTCGAAGGCGATCGCGTCGGCGGGCATCGACGTGACCGTACTGGCCGCCATGGTCGGAGTTTTTCTGCTGCTGGGCCTGTTGTACGGGTGGGGGCAGGTGTTCCCCCGCTGGACGCCGTTCCTGTCCGGACGGCGGGTCCCGCGCCTGCTGCCCTTGATTCCCGCCTGGCTGACCGGAATCCCCCTGGCGATGTACGGGGCCGTCCTCATCGTCATGGCCCCGCTCATGGCGGCCGGGGTGCTGCCCCCGGTCCAGCCGTCTCCGCCGTTCACCACCAGCTCGGGCATCACTTGGGTCGTGGAGTTCGGCGGGCTGGCATTCGGCGGCCTGGGCTTCGCCCTCGTCGCGGCCGCCCGCTCCTACACCGCCCGCACCCGCCCCGTCTGCGCCGGCGCCCTCGCCACGGCGAAGTCGGCGTAGCCGGAGTCAACGGCCGTCGAAGCGGTGGCGGGCCGTTTCGAGGTCGGCGAGGTAGCGGTGGGTCCAGTCGCACATGCCGTCGACCACGGCGCGCAGGGCCTGGCCCGGCTCCGTGAGGGTGTACTCGACGCGCGGTGGCACGGTCGGGTGGACGGTCCGGTCGATCAGACCGTTGCGCTCCAGCAGGCGCAGGTTCTGCGTGAGCATCTTGTGGCTGATGCCCTCGACCTCGTCACGCAGTTCGGTGAACCGCAGGGTGCGGTCGCCCACCGCTTCGATGATCAGGAGCGCCCATTTGTTGGCGATGTCGGAGAAGATCTCGCGCGCCAGGGAGTCCGCCCGCGTGACGTCGGCCTCGTCCTTGGCCGTGCCCGAGCCCTTGAGCTGCTTGGTCACCATCAGGTTCCCCCGTCACCAAAAAGTGCGTTCTTCCAGTTCGTTGGCCACTCTCCTACGGTTCCCGAGTAACTGCAAGAGAGCACGGAGAGGCTGGAAGAACATGGCCATCACCCTGGTGAACCCGGAGGGGCTGCCCACCGTCGACGCCTACCGGCAGGTCGCGGTCGCGTCGGGTTCGAGGACCGTTTTCATCGCCGGGCAGGTCGCATGGGGCTCCGACGGGGCCACGGTCGGCGTCGGAGACCTGGCCGCTCAGGTGGAGCGGTGCTACCTCAACATCGCCACCGCCCTGGCCGCGGTCGGCGGGACCTTGCACGACGTGGCGAAACTGACCGTCTACGTCGTCGACTGGACCCCCGACCAGATGCCACAGCTCATGGACGGGATCTCCCGGGCGGCCGAACGGCTGGGCGTGGTGCCGGTGCCGCCCGCGACGCTGATCGGTGTGGCGGCGCTGGACGTTCCCGAGCACCTGGTCGAGATCGAGGCCACCGCGGTCCTCGACTGACGGACCCGGCCCGGACGTGCCCGGCGCGCCGCCGGCCTGCGGCGGCCTCGTCGCGGTCCCGGATCGCCGTGGACTCGTCGTACGCCCCACCCGCGTACGACCGGCGCGGACGCCATGGCCCTGGCCGCCGCGCCCACGGCCGCGCCGCGGCCGGTCCCGAAGGGCGATCTTGTCCCGGTGAGCAGACAATGAGCGGCAAGGACCTTCTCGTGGCGTGGCGAGAGGGGCGGTTCTGCGGTCTGGAGGTCGTGGAACATGGGATCGGTACCGCCATGACGGTCGAGGCGCAGATCCACGGCACCGACGTGCGCCCTCCCTCCGAGGGCGCGCTCGGGATTCCCGGGCCGGCGGAGCGGGCCGCTACCGCGGCGCCGCCGCCGGCCGGCGCCCCACCTCCCTCGTACGAAGACGCGATGACCGTCCGGGACATGGTGGTGCGGCTGTGCGCCGCCTTCCCGTCGGTGGACGCGGCGACCGTCGAGACGACGGTGAGGGCCGAGTACGACGGGTTCCGCGAGGCCAGGATCAGGGCCTTCATCCCGATCCTCGTCGAACGGCGTGCCCGGAGGGCGCTGAGCGCCGCCTCGGAGCAGATGCAGATGCCGGAGCGGATGTAGGAGCAGGCAAGGGCGGATCGCTGATGTCCGACGACAGAGCCGAACGCATCGCGGATTTCATCCGGCCGCTGCGGGTGGAGCCCGGGTCCGAGGTGCGCCTTTCCCGGGACTTCGATCCCCGCTACAAGGCCGGTCTGAAGAAACCCGAGGGCGTCGAACTGCTGCGGAGCGGCGTGTCCTTGCTGGCGGAGTACCAGGAGCGGCTGGCCGCCCAGAACACGTACGGCGTGGTCCTCTGCCTCCAGGCGCTCGACGCCGGGGGCAAGGACGGGACCATCCGCCACGTGATGAGCGGCGTCAATCCCCAGGGCGTACGGGTCAGCAGCTTCAAGGTGCCCTCCGTGGAGGAACTCGGCCACGACTACCTCTGGCGGTACGCGCAGCGGCTGCCCTCGCGGGGCGAGATCGCCATCTTCAACCGCTCGCACTACGAGGAGGTCCTGGTCGTGCGGGTCCACCCCGCGATCCTCGACCGTCAGAACCTGCCGGAGGGCTCGTACGGGCCGGACCTGTGGGACCGGCGCTTCCGGGAGATCAACCACTGGGAGCGCTACCTCACGGACAACGGCTTCAAGGTGGTGAAGATCTTCCTGAACCTGTCCAAGGAGGAGCAGCGCATCCGCTTCCTGAAGCGGATCGACCTGCCGGAGAAGAACTGGAAGTTCTCCGCGGCCGACGTCCGTGAGCGGCGCTACTGGGACGACTACCAGCGCGCGTTCTCCGCGATGCTGTCGGCCACGAGTACGAAGTGGGCCCCCTGGTACGTCGTGCCGGCGGACCGGAAGTGGTTCGCGCGGATCTGCGCGGCGGCGGTCCTCGCGCACACCCTGATGGACATCGATCCCCAGTTCCCCGACGTGGGCGAAGAAGCGCGCAAGGACCTGCTGGTGACCCGGCGGGCGCTGGAGAAGGAGGCGCCCGCGGGGAGCGAGGCCGACCCGTACGCCGCCGGCCACCCGGAGAAGAAGAAGGGGAGGAGCGGCAGGCACAAGAAGGGGAAGAAGGGCCGCAAGCACGGCTAGGGGGACCGGACCTGTCGTACCGGCCCGGACCCGTCCGCGGCCACGGATCGGAGGCAGCACGATGACCGTGCGGTCGGTTTCCCCGGGCGAGCAGCCACAGGCTGCGGAGGACGCCTGGTACACGCGTGATCCCGAAGAGGTCGCGGCGGCCTTCGGCGTCGATCCGGCCGTCGGTCTCTCCACGGCCCGGGCCGCCGAGCTCCTGGCCGGACACGGCCCGAACGCGCTGCCGGCGGAGGAGCGGACGCCGACGTGGCAGCGGTTCCTCGGCCAGTACCGCAGTTACATGCAGTTGGTCCTGCTGGCCGCAGCGGCGGTCTCGCTGATCATCCAGGAGTGGACCACCGCGATCCTGCTGATCGTGCTGACCCTGCTGAACGCGGTGATCGGCCTGCGTCAGGAAGGCAAGGCGGAGAGCGCGATGAACGCGCTCCAGTCGATGATGAAGGCCTCGGCGCGGGTGCGCAGGGACGGGACGGAGGCCGAGATCCCCGCCGACCGGCTCGTCGTCGGCGACATCGTGCTCATCACCGCCGGGGACCAGGTGGCGGCCGACGGGCGCATCATCGAGGCCAGCGCCCTGCAGATCGACGAGTCGGCCCTCACCGGCGAGAGCGTCCCGGCGGCGAAGGACACCGGCACGCTGCCGGGCCGCCTGTCCTCGCCCGGGGACCGGACCTGCATGGCGTTCATGAACACCCCGGTCACCCACGGCAGCGGGGTGCTCGTCGTCACCGCGACCGGCGCCGCCACCGAGGTCGGCAAGATCTCCGGGATGCTGTCGGCCACGGAGAAGGAGGTGCCGCCGCTCACCAAGGAGCTCGACACCCTGACGCTGTGGATCACGGGCGCGGCTGGCCTGACCATGATCGTGATGTTCGCCCTGGGGCGTCAGCGGGACCAGGCCTGGGACGCGCTGTTCGTCAGCGCGGTCTCGCTGGCCATCGCCGCCATCCCCGAAGCCCTGCCCACCGTGACCCAGGCGATCCTGTCCGTCGGCAGCCTCAACCTGGCCGAACGGAACGCGATCGTCAAGGAACTCCCGTCGGTCGAGACCCTCGCCTTCACCTCGGCGATCAACTCGGACAAGACCGGCACGCTGACGATGAACGAGGTCACCGTCGTCGAAGTGCTGAGTCCCACCGACCGTTACACCGTCTCGGGCACGGGCTACGGGCTCGACGGCAAGGTCCACCACACCGCGGGGTCCTCGGCGGGCCTGGAGGACGCGATCCTGCCCTACCTGGTGGCCAGCGACGCGAAACTGGTGGACGGCACAGTGGTCGGCGACCCCACCGAGGGCGCGCTGCTGGTGCTCGCGCACAAGGCCGGCCTGGACATCGAGGGCACGAGGGAGGCCTTCCCCCGGCTCGCCACGCTGCCGTTCGACCCGACGTACAAGCTGATGGCCACCTTCCATTCGGCGCTCGACGCCTCCGGCCGCCAGGTCGTGCGCTGCTTCGTCAAGGGCGCGGCCCCGGCGGTGACGGCCCGGGCCGCCACCGCGCTCGCGGCGGGCGAGAGCATCCCCTGGGACGCGGAGCTGGCCGAGCGCGCCGACGCCCAGACGCTGCGGATGGGCGGGGAGGGGCTCCGGGTGATGGCCGCGGCCACCCGTGAACTGGACCCGGACGCCTTCGACCCGGAGGGCGACCTGCTGGCCTACGTCACCGGGCTGCGGATGACCAGCCTCGTCGGCATGGTCGACCCGCCCCGCGAGGAGGCCAAGGCCGCCGTGGCCGGCGCCCAGCAGGGACACATCCGCGTCCGCATGGTCACCGGCGACGACGTGGTCACCGGTGCGGCGATCGCCCGGCAGCTCGGTATCCCGGGGGAGGCGGTCCTCGGCGCCGACTTCGCCGCCATGAGCGAGGAGGAGCAGCTCGCCCGCATCGACGACATCGGCGTGGTGGGGCGCGTCGCGCCGGAGCACAAGGTGCTGCTCGCCAACACGCTGAAGAAGAAGGGCGACGTGGTGGCGATGACCGGGGACGGCGTCAACGACGCGCCCGCCATCAAGGCCGCCGACATCGGGATCGCCATGGGCAGCGGCACGGACGTGGCGAAGAACGCCGGACGCATGATCCTCTCCGACGACAACTTCGCCACCATCGTCTACGCCGTCGAGCAGGGCCGCCGGATCTACGACAACCTCACCAAGTACATCCGGTTCGTCCTGCTCCTGCTGGTGACCTTCGTGGTGACCTTCCTCGGCGCCACGGTCTTCAACATCGCGGCCGGCGAGCCCTTCACCCCGCCGCAGGTGCTGTGGATCCACTTCGTGGTCAATGCCTCCTTCGGCTTCGCGCTGGGCTTCGACCGGGAGAGCCCCGGGCTGATGCGGCGCAGGCCGCGGCCGCGCGGGGAGTCGGTGCTCAGCCGGCCCGTGCTGGTCACGGTCGGACTGGCCGGGCTGGCGCTCACCGTCGTCCTGCTCGGGCTGATCAAGCTCGGCGAGGCCCGCTACGGCAGCACCGCGACCGGCCAGTCGATCGCGTTCACCGCGTTCGCCCTCTGCCTGATCGTCGCTGCCTTCGAGTGCCGCAGCGAGACGGATTCGGTGCTGACGACCAGCACCTTCGACAGCAAGCAGATGAACTGGGTGGCACTGGCCCAGTTCGTCCTCGCGGTGCTGGTGACCCAGATGGACGGCTTCCGCCGCCTCCTCGGGACGACCGAGATCGACGCACGCCAGTTCGGCTGGGCGCTGCTGTCCGCCGTCGTGCTCCTCCTCCTGTGGGAGCTGGGCAAGTTCTCGGCCCGTCGGTCGCGACGCACCTGATGGGGGAGGGGGAAGGAGGGCCGGTGACCACCCGGCACGAGGATCGCGGGCTCCGCTCCCGGCTGCGGGACGTTCCCGGGGTCCGCGCGGCCTCGTCCTACCGCCGGGAGTGGCTGGTCAAGGACCTGGTGGCGGGTGTCGTCCTGACCACCCTGCTGGTGCCCCAGGGCATGGCGTACGCCGAACTGGCGGGCCTGCCGGCCATCACCGGCCTCTACACGACGATCCTCTGCCTGCTCGCCTACGCGGTGTTCGGACCCTCCCGGATCCTGGTACTGGGCCCCGACTCCTCCCTGGGGCCGATGATCGCCGCGACCGTGCTGCCGCTGGTGGCGGCCGGCGGGGACCCCGCGCGGGCCGTCGCGCTGGGATCGATGCTCGCGATCATGGTGGCGGCCGTCATGATCCTGGCCTCGGTCGCGAAGCTCGGCTTCATCGCCGACCTGATCTCCAAACCGACGATGATCGGCTACATGAACGGCCTGGCCCTGACCATCCTGATCGGCCAGCTGCCCAAGCTGCTCGGCTTCAAGGTCGAGGCGGACAGCCTGATCGGCGAAGCCGTCGGTTTCGTACGGGGCCTCGC
>NZ_JZWV01000351.1 GCF_000966975.1 Streptomyces katrae
GGGCGAGCACGGCGTCGGCCTGGTCGGCGAACTTCCGGAGGGCTTCCCGCCGTTCACCCTCCCCGGCATCCGGCTCTCCGACGTCGGGCCGCTGCTCGGCGGCGCCGTGGGCATCGCCCTGGTGTCCCTGGCCGACACGATCTCCAACGCGTCCGCCTTCGCGGCCCGCACCGGGCAGGAGGTCCGCGGCAACCAGGAGATGGCGGGGGTCGGTGCCGCCAACCTGGCGGCCGGTCTCTTCCAGGGCTTCCCGGTCAGCACCAGCGGATCGCGAACGGCGGTGGCCGAGCGCGCGGGAGCCAGGAGCCAGCTCACCGGGGTCGTCGGAGCGCTGCTCATCGTCCTCATGCTCGTGCTGGCGCCGGGGCTGTTCCGCAATCTGCCGCAGCCGGCCCTCGCCGCGGTGGTCATCACCGCGTCGTTGTCGCTGGCCGACATCCCGGGCGCGGTCCGGCTGTGGCGGCAGCGCCGGGCGGACTTCCTGCTGTGCGTCGCGGCCTTCCTCGGCGTGGCCCTGCTCGGGGTGCTGACCGGTATCGCGGTCGCCGTGGCCCTGTCCGTCCTCAACGTCTTCCGGCGCGTGTGGTGGCCGTACCACACCCTGCTGGGGCGCGTGCAGGGTCTGGAGGGCTACCACGACCTGCGCTCCTACCCGGGAGCCGGACAGCTGCCGGGCCTGGTGATCTACCGGTTCGACGCGCCGCTGATCTTCGCCAACGCCAAGACCTTCCGCGACGAGGTCAGGCGGCTGGCCGACGCGGACCCGAAGCCGAGCTGGATCGTCGTCGCGGCGGAGCCCATGACGGATGTGGACACCACCGCCGCCGACGTGCTGGAGGACCTCGACGAGGCGCTGAACGCGGACGGCGTGCACCTGGTGTTCGCCGAGCTGAAGGACCCCGTCCGCCGCAAGATCGAACGGTACGGACTCACCCGGACCATCGACCCCGATCACTTCTTCCCCACCGTGGAGGTCGCAGTCGACGCCTTCCGCCGCCGCACCGGAGCCCAGTGGGCACCCCACACACCCCCTGAACTACCCGAGCCCCCCTCCGGCGAGCAGTGAAATCCCCACGGCACGGCCCGCGGCCGGCGGTCTCGGCGGTCATTCAGAGGCCTGCACCGGGCTGATCTCGAAGGCTCCGCATACCCGCAGTTGGTAGGGAATCTGCTCGGCCTGGAAACTGTTCGGCGGATACACCTTGACGTACGTCGCCGTCGGTCGGCAGCTCGCCACGCCCGGGCTGTTGGTGCGCATGACGGCGGTCACGGTCTCACTCGGGACCACGGACACCGTCTCCACCGCCTCGCCGGTCCGGATCGCCGACGTACCGATCTGGCGGTGCCGTACGTCCACGACGCTGACGCCCGGGTATCCGCGCAAGGAGCAGATGTGGGTCGACGTGTTGGTGAACAGGATCGGGTAGTAGAGCGACCCCGCGGCACCGTCCGGGTCGCCGACGGCCAGGTCCAGGTCGGCCACATGGCAGGTCGGAGTCCTCGGCGGGGCGGATGCCTGTGCCGCACCGGCCAAGGTGCCGGTGGTTGCCAGGAGGGCTGCGGAAGCGATGGTCGCGGCCCGGGTCAGAATGTTGCTCATGACACCAACTCCCGTGTCAGCGAAGGAGTACGCGGCTTCGGCGCGACGATGTCCATCCGGTGACACTCAGGTGACACCCAAGGGGCCTGGCGGTCGGCATCCGGCTCTGTGTGGCGCGGGCGGTACTCTCGCCGGGGTTCGACCTGCCGGCGGGCTCCTGCGGCTGAACAGCGCGTGCCCGGTGGCACCATCCTACCGGCCCGGTGGCCCCGCGGCCTTTCGGCACCGCCCCTGCACGCCGCCGCCGCCGGAAGGAGCCGACCCGGGTTCGGTCAGCTGTGGGTGATCCGGGCCTCAGCTTGAGCCATTCCAACGGCACGGTGCTGCCGTGGACGACGATGCGGTGGAAGTTCGGCACGTCGTAGCCGGGATGGCTGTTCCAGGCGTTGTAGCCGTCGGTGGACTGGAGGGCCGTGCGCACCGCCCCGCCGGGGACCCGCTCCCCGCATGCCGCACGCTGCTGCGGGCCGCGGGCGCCGACGCCGCGGTGGGCGCCGGTTTCCGGGAGCACTTCGCCGGAATGGTCGAGCAGCACCGCTTCCCGACCCGCCGGCCCGAGCCGTCCGTGGTCGCCCTGCCCCGGCGGCGAGGGCGTCCCCGGGTGGCGGGAGCGGCCCGGCCCGGCCGTACGCTGCCCGGGGGTCTTCGCGGGCCGCCGCAGATCAGGACAGGACCGGAATCGGGGGATCACGTGGAGCTGCGCCAGTTGCGGTGCTTCGTCGCCGTAGCGGAGGAGTTGCACTTCGGACGGGCCGCCGACCGGTTGATGCTCGGCCAGCCGGCGGTGAGCCAGCAGGTGCGCCGGCTGGAGCGGGAGTTGAAGGTGGAGCTGTTCGACCGCTCGCCGCGGTACGTCCGGCTCACCGCGGCCGGCGAACGGTTCCTGCCGGCCGCCC
>NZ_JZWV01000352.1 GCF_000966975.1 Streptomyces katrae
GTTCCTGCCGGCCGCCCGACAGGTGCTGGCCGCCGAGCGGGCCGCCGCGGCGCTGGCCGCCGAACTGGCCGTCCCCGGCGCCCGGGCGTTCGGGCTCGGTACCATCACCGGGCTCGGCGAGCGGCTCGACCGGATCCTCGACGCCTACCAACAGCACGCGCCCGAGGTCCGCGTGGAACTGCACTCGGCCCCGGTGCAGGAGCGGCTCGCCAGGCTCGCGGACGGCCGCCTCGACGCGGCCTTCGTCCGCGGGGAGGTTCCCGCGGGCACCCACGACGTGCGCTTCCTGCCGCTGCCGCCCGACGAGTTGATGGTCGCGCTGCCCGCCCGCCACCCGCTCGCGGAGCGTTCCGAGCTCGACCTGGCGGACCTCGCCGAACTGCCGCTGCGGCTCACCGAGCGCCGCAACCATCCGGCGCTGGTCGACCTGGTGCTCACCGCCTGCCACGGGGCCGGCTTCCAGCCCGTCCCCGGCCCGGCCTCCAGCACCCTGCAGGACACGCTCGCCGCGATCGGCACCGGCACCCCGATGTGGACGGTGGTCTACGCGGCCAACGCCCGCCTGACCAGCCATCCCCGGATCGCCTTCCGGCCGCTGCGGAACCGGGTGCTGGCCCTGCCGCTGGCGCTCGGGATGCGCCGCACCGTGCCGCACCCGGAGCTGCTGGTCGCGGCCTGCCGGGGGAGGGCCGCGCACGATCACGATTCGTGATCGCTGCCAGAGCGAAGCTCGTCTGGTTCGCCGCCGGGCTCTGCGGTGGACTGTTCCCAGAGCGCGGACCGGACATCAGGAGCCGGATGGTGCAACGACTTCGAGGAGCAGACCATGCCGATCGTCACCGTTCAGCAGGGCCCCCGCAGCATCGAGCTCAAGCGCGAGCTGGTCGCGCGGATCACCGACGCCTTCGTGGACACCCTGCAGCTGCCCGCCGAGACCGTCCAGGTCTGGATCCACGAGGTCCCCGCCGACAGCTGGGCCGCCGCGGGCAAGCTCACCGCCGACCGGTAGCCGGGCAAGCCCACCGCCGACCGGTAGCGGGCCGCGCGGACGCCCCGTCGGCCGACAAGGCGCCGCCGACCTGACCCGGGCGCGCCAAGGGGGTGTGTTCCCCTCCTGCCGCGCCCGGGGCGTGGCTCGTCAGCTGCTCGGGGAGGTGAGCTGTGGGGCGGGGTCGTGCTTGAAGTTGGCCTGGCCGAAGTTCTTCTTCACGGCCGCGTCCCAGGAGCCGTCCTCGACCATCTTCTTGAGGGCGTCGTTGATCTTGGCGCGCAGATCCCGGTTGCCCTTCTTGATGCCGATGCCGTAGCTCTCGTTGCTCAGGTTCAGCCCGACGAGGCGGAACTTGCCCGTGTTGCCCTTCTGGGCGGCGTAACCGGCCAGGATCGCGTTGTCCGTGGTCATGGCGTCGATCAGGCCGTCCTGGAGGGCGATCACGCACTCCGAGTAGCCGTCGAGTTCGAGGAGGCTGGCCTTCGGCGCCAGCTTCTGCTTGACGTTCTGCGCCGAGGTGGAGCCGGAGGTGGAGCAGAGCTTCTTGTTGTTGAGGTCCTCGGCCTTGGTGATCGTGGCGTCGTCGGCGCGGACGAGCAGGTCCTGGTGGGCCGTGAAGTACGGGCCCGCGAAATCGACCTTCTCCCGGCGCTGGTCGTTGATCGAGTAGGTCGAGGCGACGAACTTGACCTCGTTGTACTGGAGCAGCAGCTCGCGTTCGGAGCTGTCGACCCGCTTGAACTCGATCTGTTCCGGCTTGTAGCCGAGCTCCTTGGCGATGTACCTGGAGACGTCCACGTCGAAGCCGGAGAAGGTGCCCCCCGCCTCGCGCAGGCCGATACCGGGCTGGTCGAAGGCGACGCCGATGGAGAGGGTCCCCTTGGGGCCTTCGTCGCCGCCGCAGCCGGTGGCGGTCAGGGCGAGGCCGATCACAGCTGCCATCGCGCCAGCCTTGGGGACCTTCATGTTGCAACTCTTTCCTCGGGGACGCGGGACGCGGAGCGGGATCGCCGGTGCGCGTGGAACCGCGGGGGTACTTAGAAGCGTCAAGACGCGTGTACGAGGAAGCTAAGAATGCTGCCGCCGCGGTGTCACTGGATCTAGGCAAAACTTGAGGTAACGATCCGGCTCGATCGGCGTGTCTGCGGCGATTGCGGTTTCGAAGGGCATAAAAGGGGACGTCCACGGCGACAGGTTCGATACGGGGCGATGGAAATCGGCGAAGTACCCGGACTCCGCCTCGCCCGCCCTGACCGGGCGTCACTCTGACTGCAGAGAGGCAACTGTCACTTCTCGGCAGTTTCGGGAGTACAGGGCACAGAGCCCCGCGGGCTCGCGGGACCCGAGGATCCAGGGAGGACGTGCCCTACCGCGCATCCCCACCGCCGGCCTTTGTCGGGGAGGTTGTTCCTGCTGCTACGCCGCTACGCCGCTACGCCGCTACTCCGGTATGGCGTTGAGGGTGCGGTGGGCCGTGGTGCGGAGGTGGGTGAGGACGGCGGGGTCGGCGTCGAGGGTGTAGTCGGCGTCGAGGGCGGCGAGGGTCCGGGCGATGCGCGGGAGCTGGTCGTCGGAGGCGTCGACGCGGCAGGTGTGCTCGTCGACGGGCGTCAGGCGGGTGGCCAGGCCCGGTGTGCCGGCGCGGACGCGGTCTTCCGGCGCGTGGACGGTGGCGACGGCGCGCTACCGGCTGCGGGCGGAGGCGAGGCGGCCGGCCACGAAGGCGGCGGGGTCGTCGCCGGGGACCGCGCGGGCCGGGACCCGCCGGCCCGTCGGCAGGAGGTTCGTGATGCGGTCGAGGCGGAAGAGGCGCCAGTCGTCCTTGCCGGTGTCGTGGGCGACGAGGTACCACAGGCCGCCGGAGTCGACCAGGTGGCAGGGTTCCGCCCGGCGCGGTGTGGCGGTGCCCTGGCGGGCGGTGTAGTCGAAGGTGACGATCTCGTGGTCGCGGCAGGTTACGGCGAGCGTGGCCAGGAGGGCGGGATCGGCGCGCGGGCCGCGGTCCTCCCAGACGATGCCGGCGAGGGAGGACTGAAGGGCGGTGACCCGGCCGCGCAGACGCTGCGGAAGGACCTGTTCGAGTTTGGCCAGGGCCCGCAGGGCGCTCTCCTCGACGCCGGACAGCCCGCTGCCGGTGGCGGTGCGCAGGGCGACGGTGATGGCGACGGCTTCGTCGTCGTCGAGGAGCAGGGGCGGCAGGTCGGTGCCGGAGGCGAGGCGGTAGCCGCCGGCGTGGCCGCGGGCGCTGTCGACGGGGTAGCCGAGCTCGCGCAGCCGGTCGATGTCGCGGCGGACGGTGCGCACGGTCACGGCCAGGCGTTCGGCGAGGTCGGCGCCGGACCATTCGCGGCGGGTCTGCAGCAGGGACAGCAGCCGCAGCACGCGGGCGGTCATGTCGCTCGTCATGAATTCCATGATGCCCGTGTCAAAGGACACAGCCTGTCCTGAATGGTTCCTACCGTGAAGGACGTCCACACGGAACAAAACGGGAGGTTTCCCATGAAGGTCGCTGTCCTCGGTACCGGTGGCGGTGCCCGCGCCCACATCGCCAAGCTGCGTGAGCTGGGCCACGAGGTCCACGTCGGGACCCGCGACCCCAAGGCCACGCTGGCACGCACGGAGCCGGACATGATGGGCACCCCGCCCTTCAAGGACTTCCTCGCCCGGCACCCCGGCGTTCAGCTGCACCCCTTCGGTGCGGCGGCGGCAGCCTCCGACGGCCTTGTGATCAGCGGAATCGACGGCCACAACGCCGTCGCCGCCCTGTCCGCCATCGCCGACGAGCTCGCCGGCAAGACCCTGATCGACTACGCCGTCCCCTTCATCTACCAGCACACCCCCGAGCACCCCTGGCCCACCCCCTGGGGGATCATGCCGATGCTGGACCCGTGCGACTCCGACAGCCTCGGCGAGCAGATCCAGCGAGCCCTGCCCCGCACGAAGGTCGTCAAGTCCTTCGTCACCCAGGAGCAGACCACCGTCGTCGACCCGACGAGCGTCGCCGACGGCGACCACACCATGTTCGTCGCGGGCGAGGACCCCGACGCCAAGCAGCAGGCCACGGACCTGCTGAAGTCCTACGGCTGGAGCGACGTCCTCGACCTCGGCCCCCTCGTCGCCGCGCGCGGCATGGAGATGTACGCCCACATGCACTCCGCCATCGGGTTCGGACTCGGCCAGCGGTTCGGCGGACACTTCGGCATCAAGGTCGTCCGCTGACCGTGCCGACGCAGACCGGCGGGCCGGGCGGGGTGATGTACCTCTTCTGCACCCCTTCAAAAACCAGGGTCACCCAACAACCTTTGCGGACAAGAGATCCGGCAAGAACGCGCTGCGCCCCCCGGCGGTCGGCTCGTCTTCCACGTCTTCGCCGCCCCCGCGGAGTTTTGGTGCGGGACGGATGTGTGGGCGAGCTCTTCGGCCCGCCGGGCGATGAGGGGGCGAGGACCTCCGGCCGCGTCGCGGATACCTGGAACTGCCGCGCTGCCGAGGCGGGGCGTGCGCCGCGTCCGTTCCCTGACGGGGCGCACGCCGGAGGCGTGAACACCGTGTCCCGTGCGCCTGGTTCCCTCGTCACACCCCCTCGGTCACGGCGTCGGCCGCGGAGTGCTCGACGGGCCGGGGCGGCGGCACGTCACGGCCAGGCCAGCGGAACACCAGGCGGCAGTGTTCCTTGTCCAGGACGTCGCCGGCAGGCAGCCGGCCGTCGGGCGTTCCGGCCGGATGGGCGGTGAGGACGGGGTCGGTGTGCTGGTCGTTGTCGTCGGCGCGTACGTGGCGGTCCCAGGCCCGGACGGTGGCCGTGAGCCGCTCCGCGAGTTCGGGACCCTGTCGGCCGAAGGCGTGGACGGTCCACTCCCACTCCTTGTCCTGCGGGCGGTCACCGTCCTTGGTCTGGACGTGGATCAGGTAGGCGAGCGAGGCCTCGCCGACGACCGCGGGTGCGTCCCGGTCCTTCGCGATGCCGGTCACCGCCTCGTCCGGGTCCTGGTGGGCGGCCAGGCGGCAGAAGCCCGGCAGGGTGGTGGCCGCGTACAGCTGCAGGGAGCCGAAGTAGGAGCGCGTCGAGTCCATGATGATGCCGGTGGCCACCTCGTGCCGTGGTCCGCGCAGCGCTTCTTCGAGGCCCGTCGTATCGGCGGCGGTGCCGTGCTCGAAGCGGAGGGTCAGCCCGCCGTCGAGGAGGGAGAGGACCGGGATGGTGCGGGCCTGCCGCCCTTGGTCGCGGACGAAGCCGCAGCAGGTGAAGTGACGGGCGTGCAGGATCTCGCCGTGCCGCTCGAAGGTGACCGCCCGGGTGTAGCCGCCCATCTCCAGCGGCAGCACCAGCCGTCCGCCCTCGGCCAGCTGCTCCCGCCAGGCCGGCGCGATGTCCCAGCAGTTGTACGTGATCAGGCCGGCGTCGAAGCCGCCGCGCGGCACGAGGTGCGCGGGCGCGCCGAGGGCCGCGTCGGCCTCGACGGCGGTGACGCGTCCGCTGCCGGCCTCCGTGAGGAACCGGCGGGTGCGGCGTACCACCCACGGGTCGATGTCGACGGTGACCACGCGCCCCCCGGGTCCGGCGACGTGGGCGATCAGCTCGGCGTTGTAGCCGCCGGAGCCCGCCTCGAAAACGACCGCGCCCGGCTCCAGACCCAGGTGCTCGATCATGTCGGCCTGGAGCCAGGCCGCGGACACCGAGCTGATCGCCGCCCCTGCCCGGTCGTACCGGGTGACGACCGCCCGGTCGCCGCCGTCGTACGCGGTCGCGAGGTCCACCTCCGGGGCGAAGCGGTGCCGGGGAACGGTCCGCAGCGCCCCCTGCACCGGCTCGGAAGGGGCCCAGCCACCGTCGATGACGGTCTGGGCCATCGACGCGCGCAGCCGGGCGGCCTCAGCCGGTTCCCCCGGCACGGGCGGCTGATCGGCGGCGATCGGGTACGAGGTCACCGGCGGCAGGCCGGGAATGACGCCGGGCCACACGGCTTCGAGCGCGAGAGCGGCCGGGGCGAACACGTCCCCGACGCAGGCGAGGGAGTGGAGCTCGAAGAACTCCCAGCGGTCGAACAGCTTCGGTTCCGGGTTGGCCAGGGTGCCCGTCCAGGCGGTGATGCGGACGACGGCCGTGAGCCGCGGCACCCCGTGGCTGTCGTCGGCCAGCATGGTCACCACGTGCGCGTCCCGCGGGTCGGCGACCAGGCCGGTCTCCTCGGCGAGTTCGCGCACCGCGGCGGCCGCGAAGTCCTCCGGGCCGGAGGTCTTGCCGCCGGGCAGCTCGAGCATGCCGCGCCGGGAGCGGCCGAGCAGCACCCGGCCGGCGTCGTCGGTGACGACCGCGAGGGCACCGGTCAGGGCGTGGCCGGTGGCCGGCGGCCTTTCGACGGCCCGGGTGTCGGTGTGGCAGGGGCCGCGCAGGACCAGAAAGGCCAGACCGTCCGCGTCCAGCCGCTCCACCGCCTCCCAGCCCCCGCCCAGCAGGGCGATCTCCCCCTCGTCCAGGGCGATCGCGCGCCGCTCCTCAGGCGTGTCGTCCGCCAACGGGGTGATGACGACGAGCGCTCCGCCGACGCGCAGCCGCTCGCCCAGCCCGTGGAGCACGCGCCCGCGGTCCCTCATGAAGGGGTACACGAGCCGCATCACGATCAGGTCGTACCCCTCCTCGTGCAGCGGGGCCGGGTCGTCGCGCTCGATGTCCAGCTGCAGCCAGCGCACGTTCGCGACGTCGGCGTACTCCTCGCGGGCCCGGGCAACGGCGCTGTCGGCGAAGTCGACGGCGTCCACGGCGCAGCCGAGACCGGCGAGGTGGGCGGCCAGCTCCCCGGTCCCGCAACCCACGTCCAAGGCCCGGCCCCCGCCGTCGGGGACGGGGATGTGCACGGTGAGGAGTTCCCGCTCGCGCTCACCGAGCTGCCGCCAGCCCTTCCCCTTCTCGTAGTGCTGCTCCCACTGCTCGCGTGCGGTGTACGTCAACGTGCTGCTCCTCGTCGTGGGCGGGCGGGGTGGTGGTGTGTGTGTTCGGGGGCGGTGCGCTGCCGCGCCAGGGTGCGCAGGCCGCGCTCCACCGGTTCGGGATCACCCGCGCCGGATGCGGGACCCGGTCACGGCCCCCACCCCAGCTCCGTGTACGTCCGGCCCGCCCGGATCCCTTCGATCGCCGCCCGCGTGTAGGGGACGAGGGGCTCGGGCAGGTCCGTGCAGTCCCACCAGCCCCACGACGCGCACCGGTCTGGTTCACGTACCACGGGTGTGCCTTGCCAGCGTCGGGCGCGGAAGTAGAGCCCGATCATCGGCTGGGTGCCGGGCGCGTCCACCATGTGCACCACGTGGACCAGTTCGACGTCCGCGGGATCGATGACCAGGCCCGCCTCCTCCTGTGCTTCCCGGACCACACAGGCGATCGCCGCCTCCTGCTCGCAGTGCCCGGAGAGCACCTGGTACATGGAGGGGGCGAACGTGCAGTCCTCGTGGCGGCGCCCCAGGAGGACCGCGCCGTCCTCCCGCTGGAGGTAGAGATGAACCCCGACGGTGTTCAGGCGCGGGCGGCCGGCCCCGGCACGTGTGGGCTGTTTCCCGGTTCGCGGCGCAGGGACGGGAGCGCTGCGCTGATGGAGGGCGATGACGTCGGCGGTCCACGGGCACATGGTCAGCCACTGGGTCCTGGCGGCGTCGAACCAGCGGAACATGATGCCTTCGGGACAGGGCAGCGCATCGGCGTCTCCGTCCCAGGCCCCCAGGTAGACGCGGATCTGCCCGGTGCTGCCGTCGGGGCCGTGGGCGTCGACCACGGTGAACGGTTCCAACGGAACGCACAGACCGGTCTCCTCCAGCAGTTCCCGTTCCACAGCGTCGCGGGAGGACTCCTCTCCCTCGCGGTTGCCGCCCGGGATCGACCAGGTCCCGGGGTCGCAGATCCACGGTTTGTTGGCGTCCCGCAGGTGCAGCAGGTACTTCCCCTCCGCATTGACGAGGAGGGCGGCCGTTCCCCGGGGTTCGCAGGACAGTGTGTTCATCTCGGGCTCCTCAGGATCGGTAGGGCTCGGAAAGGCGGGTGGGCGGCGACGGCGACTCGCGGCGGTCGGGAGGGACGTCGCTCGGGGGGTGCAGTCCTCGGGCCCCGGGCCGTCCGCACGTCCCCCTCATGGCGCCCCCTCGACCTCGGCGGGCGCGGCGGCGGGCTCGGTGCGCGGGCTGGGCAGGGAGTCGGCGAACGCGGCGGCCTGGATCCGGTAGGCGTGGCGGAACTCGCCCGCGCCGTTCCCCTCGGCCATCAGCTCGGCGAACGTCCCGGACTCGGCGAGCCGGCCGTCCTTCATGACGTGGATGAGGTCCGCGTGCCGTACCGAGTGCAGGCGGTGGGTGATGAGCACCACGGTCTGTCCGGCTGCGGCCAGCCCCCGGATCCGGTCGAAGACCCGCTGCTCGGCGACCGCGTCCAGGGCGCTCGTCGGCTCGTCGACCACCAGGATCTGAGCGCCCTTGTACCAGGCGCGGCTGATCCCGATCATCTGCCATTCCCCGCCGGAGGCCTCCTGGCCGCCGCGGTAGCCGCGGCCCAGGAGCGTGGAGAGGTCGCGGCGCAGCCCGGCGATGAACCGGTCGGCGCCGGAAAACGCGGCGGCTTCTCGTACCGCCCGGTCGTCGATGGGGCGGGTGGGGCGGCCGATGCCGATGTTGACCCGGACGGTGAAGGGCCACCTGAAGAAGGACTGCGACATCAGCCCGACGCGGGCGAAGATCTGGCCGCGGTCGGCCGTCGCGGCGTCGACCTCGTCCCACCAGATCGTGCCCCCGCCGGGGTCGGGCTGGTGCAGGCCGGCCAGGAGCTTGACGACGGTGGACTTGCCCGAGCCGTTCGCCCCGACCAGGGCGATCACCTTCCCCATCGGGAAGGTCAGCGACACCTCCCGCAGCGTCGGCTCGGGCGTGTGGTCCCCGCTGCCGGGATAGGTGAACGTCACCTTCTCGAAGCGGACTTCCCGCACATGGTCGGGAAGGTCCTCACCGGTCTCCGGAATGGCCCTGGCCTTGGCTTCGGTGCACAGGCGCTCGAAGTCCGCGACGAAGAGGGACTCCTGGTGCAGGTCGGCCATCTGCAGGACCAGGCCGTCCAGGCTCGAGGATCCGGTCCGGATGGCGAGGACCGCCGTACCGGCGACCGCGAGGTCCATCCGCCCGCTCCACAGCAGCAGCCCCAGTGCCCCGTAGGTGAGGAGGGTGGCGACACCGGACGCCGCATCGGCGACCAGTCCGACCTTCGCCGCGCTGCGGGCCAGGCGGGTCTGCTCACGTTCGCTGGTTTCCGCCATCTCCCGGAAGTGCCGCAGGAGGAAGGGCCCGACCTCGTGGACGCGGACCTCGGCGGCTGCTTCC
This sequence comes from Streptomyces katrae, assembly GCF_000966975.1. Lineage (GTDB taxonomy): Bacteria > Actinomycetota > Actinomycetes > Streptomycetales > Streptomycetaceae > Streptomyces > Streptomyces katrae. The sequence goes on from NZ_JZWV01000352.1 coordinate 9,341, forward strand.
CGCTGCGTCAGCAACTGCCCCAGGAGGTGCCCGGCCCTCGCGTGCTGCACGAACGCGTGGAACGACAGGTAGCGCTGCCGGGAGACCGTCAGCGACCTCCACCCGCTCGGCAGGGTCATCAGTACCAGGAGCGGCAGGAGCACGGGGTGGAGCACGGTCAGCACGCCGGCCGCCGCGACCAGGGAGATGCCGGAGTTCAGCGTGTTCGTGCAGTAGCGGATCATCCGGCGGGCGGAGTCGGCCCCGTAGCGGGCGGCGTCCAGCAGGCGGTGGAACTCGTCGTCCTCGATCGCCGCGAGCTCGACCCGGTGCACCAGCCCCAGGTACTGCTCGGTGGCCACCCGCTGGACCTTGGGCTCCAGCTCGCCGGTCGCGGCCGTGGACGCGGAGCGCAGCAGTGAACCCACCAGCGCGGTGAGGGCGACGACCACCAGCGCCGGGAACGCGCTCCTGAGCCGCTCGTCCGTCCCGCCACCGGCCAGGATGTGCCCCAGGGCGGCATTGACCGCGACCAGCCCTGCCGCCTGCGCGATGCCGCGCCCCACCTCTGCGCCGAGGACCACCCGTAGGGCGCGGGCATCGGCGAGGCGGGCGAGCCTGAGGCCGGTGGCGACCATCCTGGGTAAGCCCTTGGCCATCGTCCACAGGCTGAGCTTCAGCCAGGCACCTTCGTGCTGGTCCCAGCCGACGTCGTAGGCCAGCTCCCCGCCGAACAGCAGCCGCTCGGAATCCGACACCGGCGACGCGTTCGGCGTGTCAGGGGTCTTCACCGTCCGGTCGTCGTGCCGCGTCATTCGCCCCACCCCGATTCGGGCCGTGTCGTTCGGGAGGACCTGCCAGGAGCGTCAAGCCGGCGCCCGCCGGGCGTGCGCGGCGGGCTCTGCGGGCCGGCCTGTTCGATTGTGGCCCGGGTGAGGCGGAGAGCGGGGGCGCGATGCACGGTGTCCTCCGGATGGGGCTGTCAGGGGTACGTGTGCTCTAAGAACGGCCTTGAATCCCGCCCGTAACGGTCGATCCGGGAGCAGATGGTGAACGAATGTTCCATCCCGGGGCGCAGGTCAACTCCCGTCTGGAGCAAGGCGCCCGGATCGCGTTCGATCTGCTGGATCACCCGGCCGAGGTATTGCCAGCAGCTCGTTGACGAGGCCCGGCGACTGCGGTGGGGACGGGCCGTCGACATCCCCACCGGCCCGTGGTGTGTGTGGCGCACGGTACTGCGCTCGTCGTACTCCACTGGCGGCGGATGCTCTCACCGCTGCCGAACGCGCTGGGCGTCATGGCCGACCCGGCGGAACTTGAAGCTGAGCGGGCACAAGGGACAGGTGTATCCGCCGCCCTGTCGGCAGCGCTCGACAGGGCGGCGGGCGGCGGACCAACGAGCCGGGATGCGGCAGCCGCCCACATCGACGATGCTGATCGTGAGCCCTGGGCAGAGCCGCCCTACCGCCGTCAAGGGCATGCGCCGACAGCCGATGCCCGCCGTATGTACGGAGGAGGCTTCATGACATCGCTGGCCAGCCTCCCCCTCGACGGGGGAGGCTGCGTACTGGTCAACGGCCCTGCCGCAACGGAAGGGCCGGTCACGGCCGGGCGCATCGGCGACGTGGTCAGCCATCCTTCTCCGGCGGCGCCCCGTCCCGAGGCTGAACCATGACGCCCGCCCCCGACGAAGCGACCGGTGCGGGCGGCATACCGTCCCTCCCCCGGGCCGTGGCCCAGGTGCTCGCACCGGACGGCACGGTCGTGGGGGTGGGCTTCCTGGTGAGCGAGAGGCTCCTCGTCACGTGTGCGCACGTCGTGGAGGCGGCCGGAAAAGGTCCCGGAGACCGGGTGGAGGTCGTCTTCCCCCACGCGGCAGGTCCCGCTGGGGGTTCGAGCGCCGGTCCCCTGGAGGGGGAGGTCCTCGACGGGCCGTGGCGGGCGCCGACGGCCGAGGACATCTCGGTCGTCGCCCTGAGCGCGCCTCCCCCCGGTGTGGCCCCGCTGCCGCTGGGCTCCGCGGCAGGCTCCCGCGGCCACCACGTCCGCTCCTTCGGCTTCCCGGCCCAGGCCCCACCGGACGGCCACTTCGGATTCGGCATCGCCGGAGAGCTGCTGCCCGGCACGGGCGGAACCGGGCCCCACCTGCAGTTGACCGACGCCAACGACCTCACCACCGGTTTCAGTGGCGGCCCGGTCCTGGACGAAGTGACCGGCCTGGTCATCGGCATGCTCACCGAGATCACCGGCCCCGACGTGTACGCGCGGGGCCAGGGCATCGCGTACGTCACTCCCACCGAGGTACTGCGCGAAGTGGTTCCGGAGCTGGCCATCCAGGAGATCTGCCCTTATCGGGGGCTGGAACCGTTCACCGCCGACCAGGCTCGATGGTTCGAGGGCAGACAGGAGGCCGTCCGGCACGTCGTGGCCAGCCTGGGCCGACAGCGGCGGCTCACGCTGCTGCTCGGACCGTCCGGCTCCGGCAAGTCGTCACTGGTCCAGGCCGGCGTCCTGCGCGCCCTCGCCGAGGGCGCGCTTCCGGGCAGTGACCGCTGGGCAGCCGTACTCGCCCGCCCGCGGCAGGATCCCATGGCCGAGCTGGAACGCGCCGGACTCCCCGGCGCCGCCACGGACGGGCTCGCCGAAGCGGTCACCCGCCGGCTCGCAGCGGACCCGGGCATCGAGCGCGTGCTGCTCGTCATCGACCAGTTCGAGGAACTGTTCACCGTCCCCGTCGCCGGCGGACCGCAGCAGCACCGTCTCCCTCTCGCGCAGCAGATCACCACGACGGTCGGCACCCACCCAGAGCTCAGCGTGATCCTCGTCATGCGCGACGACTTCTACCCGCAGCTCGCGGCCCAGGCCCCGGGGCTGCTGAAGGCGGCGATGCCGGGGCTGCTCAACGTACCCAACACCCTGGACCGCGGGGACCTGCACGACATCATCGTCCGGCCCGCCCTGGACGTCGGGGCCCGCTTCCAGGCGGGGCTGCCCGAACAGATCGTCATGGACGTCCTGGCCACCGATCCCGACGGGCCCACGACCGGCCAGGTGCCCGCCACCGTCCTGCCGCTCCTGGAACTCACCCTCAGCCAGCTGTGGCAGCGGCGCCAGGACGGATACCTCACCCATGAGGCCTACCGGCGCATCGGAGCCGTCAGCGGAAGCCTGACGCTGTGGTGCGACGCCGCCGTCCAGCGCCTGCCCGCCGGGCAGCGCCCCATCGCACAGCGCGTCCTGACGTCCCTGGTCCGGCCCGCGGATCCCAGCCGTCAGGCTCCCGCGGTGCGGGCGCAGGTCCCGCTGGACGACCTCCGCGACCTGGCCGGTGACCCGGACGCCCCGGCCGGCCCGGACGGAGGGCACCGGGACGTCGACGAGGTGATCGCCGCCCTCACCCGCCACCGGGTCATCACCACCCAGACGGCCGCCACTGCGGAAGGCTCCGGTGGACCTCCTGGCCGGCCCGTGGCCGAGCTCATCCACGACGCGCTCATCCGGGACTGGGGCACCCTGCGCGAGTGGATCGACCAGGACCACCGCTTCCAGGAGTGGCTCGACCGCACCCGTGAACGGCGCACCCGCTGGGCCGAACAGCAGGATCCGGGAGACCTGCTCGCCGGAACGGCGCTGGCGGAAGGCCTCGAATGGTCCCGCCAACGCCGTCTGCCGGGCGACATCAGCGCCTTCCTCACCACCAGCAGGCAGCGCCAGCAAGCGGCCGTCCGGCGCAGCAGGCGCCTCAACGCCGTCCTGGCCACCCTGCTCGCACTGGCGTTGCTCGCCGCGGGAGGGGCCCTCTGGCAGTGGCGTACGGCAGTCACCGCACGCGAGGCCGCCCAGTCACGGCAGCTCGCGGCCCAGTCCAGCGAGCTGATCGGGACGAATCCCGAACTCGCCTCACTGCTCGCCGTACAGGCCTACCGCACCCACCACAACGCCGAGTCCCTGGCAGCCCTGCGGAATGCCGCGGCCCTCCCCAAGCACCGGCGCCTGGCGGGGCATACGGATTCCGTGCGCGCGGAAGCGTTCAGCCCTGACGGTGGGACCCTCGCGACGGTTTCGGACGACCGGACGCTGCGGCTGTGGAACGTGGCGCAGGGCACGGAGAAAGCCGTTCGGACCGGGCACACCGGCGAGGTGTACGCGGTCGCGTTCGCATCCGACGGGCGCACCGTCGCGACGGCGGGCGCGGACAGGACCGTACGGCTGTGGAACGCGGAGAACGGTACGTTCCGCACGGTACAAGGTGAGACGAAGAGCACGGTCGACTCGGTGGCGTTCAGCCCCGACGGGAAGACGCTCGCCACGGCCGGCCTGGATGGCTACGTGCAGCTGTGGGACGTGCGCACCGGCGCGCCGGGCAGGACGTTGTCCGGGCACGGCGGTCAGGTGACGTCGGTGGCGTTCAGCCCTGACGGGCAGACCCTTGCCTCCGGCGGCGCGGACACGGAGGTGCTGCTGTGGGACGTTGCCGACGGCCGGCTCAGGAGGAAGCTGAGCGGGCACAAGGGCCAGGTGAACGACGTGGCTTTCAGCCGGGACGGCCACACCCTGGCCTCGGTCGGGGGTGAGGGCGTCCTGAAGTTGTGGGATCCGGCGACCGGGGAGAACCGCAGCTATCAGGGGGAGGGCACGGTGCGCGCGGTGGCGTTCAGTCCCGACGGGCGCACGGTCGCCACGGGCAGCGACAACGTCGTGCAGCTGTGGGACGCGGCGACGGGGGTGGCCCTGACCGGCCTGATCGGCCACAACGACAGCGTCTATGACGTGGCGTTCAGCCCCGGCGGAGCCACGCTCGCCTCCTGCGGCAGCGACCACTCGGTGCGGCTGTGGGACATGACCAGGGGAGTGGTGCGGGCGGCCCAGGTCAGGCACAAGGGGGCGGTCATGGCGGCGGCGTTCAGCCGTGACGGAAGCCTGCTCGCGACCGTGAGTCTGGACGGGACGATCCGGGTTTCGGATGCGCGTGGCGGCGCGATGCGTGCTCCCTGGTCGGTGAACCCCGGCTCGCTGCTGGCCGTGGAGTTCAGCCCGGACGGAGCCACTCTGGCCACGGGCGACATCGAGGGCACGGTGCGGCTGTGGGACGTGGCCACGGGGAGGAACACCAAGTCCTGGACCGAGCACGAGGACCAGGTGAACGCGGTGGCGTTCAGCCCGGACGGGAGCAGGCTGGCCACCGCCGCGGCTGATTCCACCGTGCTCGTGTGGGACCTGCGGGCGGGCAAGCTCCACACGGCGCTGGCAGGCCACAAGGACGCGGTCAACGCGGTGGTCTTCAGCCGAGACGGCGCCACCCTCGCCACGGGGTCCGGGGACGGGACGGTGGGTCTGTGGGACGCGGACACGGGCGACAACCTCGCCTTTCTGAGGGGTCACACACAGCAGGTGAGTTCGGTGGCCTTCAGCCCGGAGGGACGAACCCTCGCCTCTGCGAGTTATGACCGCACGGTGCGCTTGTGGAATGTCGGCTCCCGTACCACCCGTGCCACCTTGCTCGGGCACACAGGTGAGGTCACCCGGGTGGTGTTCAGCCCGGACGGCAAGACCGTCGCGAGCGCCGGGATCGAGGCGACGGCCAGGCTGTGGGACGCCGGGACGGGCAAGCCCTTGGTCACGCTGACCGGGCACAGCGGGGCCGTGTTCGCTCTGGCCTTCAGCCCTGACGGGGGCACGCTGGTCACCGGAGGCTTCGACAGTGTGACCCGACTGTGGGACACCGTCCTGCCGCGCCCCGACGCCGCGGTCGCGGCCATCTGCAAGGCGGTCAACCGGGACCTCACGACGGAGGAACGGACGGCCTACCTGCCGGGCCACTCGGCGACGGACGCGGTGTGCCCCGCCGGCTGATGTTCCGCGCGCACCTCGGCGCCGGGCGACCGCGGTGTGCCGAACCTGCCCGGGTCGGACAGGCGCGCGGTGGAGCTCTGTGAGCGCTCACAAATCTGCTCCCAGTGACTGATGCGGAGCGGCGAGACGGCATGGCGTGAAGGGCTGTGGCGGATCGTCGCTCGGACCCCCTTCGCCTCCCTGACCTCCAGACTCCGTCCAGGAGTGCGGCCGGCTGGGAGGCTTCGCGCCCCAGACTCCAACTGCCTTGCCAGCACCTGCTTATGACGCATCGTGCAGGTCGGGGAGGGTCCGCGTGTAAGGCGGAACGGGCTTTCGGTGCACGGGCCTTGACTGCGCTGCGGCGCGGTGGCCATAGTGAGGCCCCTGAAGCCGCCATTCCGTGCGCATCGCTCCGGCATAGATTGTTAGCGCTAACAAATACGGCGGGAAAAGTCACTCCACCTCCGTTCGGCGAAGGAGTTCGTCCATGACTGCGTGATCTTGGCCGAGCCGCGCCCGGGAGCGCTGCCGAGGGGGAAACGGCACCCTGCCCGACACCGGCCGGCTCGGCGGCAGAGCAACGCCCCGCGCCACGGCGCAGAGCACCACCCGCTCCCTGCCCGTCGCCCACGGCCGGCCGCCGCCGGCCCACCACCCGCGTCCACGACCGGACGACGGGCAGCGGCGAGACCCGCGTCCGCCGGCGGCCCGAACCCGCCCACCGCTGCTTCGCCCCCGGCCCGGGCGGGGGAGTGCCGAGCGGAACCCCCGACCACGACGCCGACGGACCCGGAGCACGGGCCGCGCTCCGGCGGCCGTGCCGACGCCGGGGTCGACCCCGCCTCCCGGACCCGGGACACCCCCTGGACCGCCACCGCCCCCCGGGGCTGAAGACCGACCACCCGTGAAGGAGAACCACATGACCGGACCATGGCCCCGCAAAGGCTGGCGCGCGGTGCGCGCGGCCTGTTCCGCCGCCGTGCTCGCCGCCGGCCTGCTCATGACCGCGACCAGCCCCTCGCAGGCCGTCGCCCAGGGCCCCTGTGACATCTACGCCGCGGGCGCCACCCCCTGCGTGGCCGCCCACAGCACCACCCGTGCCCTGTACGCGGCCTACAACGGCCCGCTCTACCAGGTGAGGCGCGCCTCCGACAACGCCGTCAAGGACATCGGCCCGCTGGGCGCCGGAGGTTACGCCGACGCGGCGGCGCAGGACGCGTTCTGCGCCGGCACCAGCTGCGTCATCACCACCCTCTACGACCAGACCGGCAAGGGAAACCACCTCACCCAGGCCCCACGGGGCCACTTCCCCGGCCCGGCCGCAGGCGGCAACGACAACCTCGCCAACGCCGTGGAGGCGCCGGTCACGCTCGCCGGCCACAAGGCGTACGGCGTCTAC